>NZ_JAQGMM010000638.1 GCF_028292365.1 Caballeronia sp. | reverse complement strand
AGACCGATCAGCGAGTGCATCGCGGCGACGAGTTCCGGCATCTTCGTCATCTCGACTTTCGCCGCGACGTACGCACCAACCGCACCGCCGACCACGAGCGCCCCGAACAGCAAGCCAAGCCCCAGCGACAGATCCGATCCCAGCGCCGCAGCCTGCTTCACGATCAACGCGATGGTCGTGAGAATCGCGATGGCCATGCCGGCCATGCCGAACGTATTGCCGATACGCGCCGTCTTCGGATTCGACAGCCCTTTGAGCGCCTGGATGAAACACACCGAGGCGATGAGATACAGGAGAGTGACAACGCTCATGCTCATTGCGCGGTCCCCTTAGAAGCGTTAGTAATTTGCTTGGGCGCTTTCTTCTTGAACATCTCGAGCATTCGCCGCGTGACCAGGAAGCCGCCGAACACGTTGACGGCCGCCAGCAAAACCGCGAGGGTGCCGAAGAACTTGCCGGCATCGCCAATCGTCAGGCCAGCAGCGAGCATCGCGCCGACGATAACGATCGCCGAAATCGCGTTCGTCACCGCCATCAAAGGCGTGTGCAATGCGGGCGTGACGTTCCACACCACGTGATAGCCGACGTAGATCGCCAGCACGAAGATGATCAGGTTGATGACCGTGTGATTTACGAGTTCCATGTCAGTCTCCTTTTATCCCGCGCGTGACCTGGCCGTCGCGGCACAGGAGCGTTGCGGCGACTATATCGTCGGCCATATCGATGTTCAGCGTCCCTTCCTTCGTCACAATCAACTTGATGAAATCAAGCAGGTTGCGGGCGTAGAGGGCGGAGGCATCGGTGGCGACCATGGAAGGGAGGTTGGTGTAGCCGACCAGATGCACACCGTGCTTCATCACGACCTGATCGACTTCGGTGAGCGGACAGTTGCCGCCACGACGACCTTCGTATTCGGCGCCGCGTCCCGCCGCCAGATCGACGATGACCGAGCCCGGTTTCATCGCCTGGACGGTTTCCGCCGCGATCAACGTAGGCGCGGGACGGCCGGGAATCAGCGCGGTCGCGATGACGATATCGGCGTTTTTTGCACGTTCGGCCACCAGCACGGATTGCCGCGCGAGCCAGCTTGGCGGCATGGGACGCGCGTAACCGCCAACGCCGACCGCGGCTTCGCGTTCTTCATCGGTTTCGTAGGGGACATCGAGGAACTTCGCGCCCAGCGATTCAATCTGCTCCTTCACCGCAGGACGCACATCGGAGGCTTCGATCACCGCGCCGAGCCGCTTGGCCGTGGCGATAGCCTGCAATCCCGCCACGCCCGCGCCGAGCACGAGCACGCGCGCAGCTTTGACGGTGCCGGCGGCGGTCATCAGCATCGGCATGAAGCGCTGATAGATATTGCTTGCGACCAGCACGGCCTTGTACCCGGCGATATTCGCCTGCGACGACAGCACGTCGAGGCTCTGCGCTCGCGTGGTACGCGGCGCGGCTTCCAGTGCGAATGCGGTGATGCCCGAAGCGGCCAGACGCGCGTTGTTCTCGGCGTTGAACGGGTCGAGCATGCCGGCGAGGAACGCGCCCGGTTTGAATAGCGGCAACTCGGCTTCGTTGGGCGAATGAACCTTGAGGACGAGATCAGCGGCGAACGCGGTGTTGGCATCGACCAGCTCGGCGCCGGCAGCGGCGAAGGCATCGTCGATATAACTCGCTGGCACACCCGCGCCGCGCTGCACCGTGACCCGGTGACCTTGCGACACGAGCTTCTTGACCGTCTCCGGCGTGGCGGCGACGCGCGCCTCGTTCGCCCGCGTTTCGGCAGGCACTCCGATATGCATCTTCAATCCTCCTCACGTTCTAGTTTTTGATATGGCCGTGCGTAGTCGCTCGCGTATTGGCAGCAACAATCCTGCACGTGATTAAGCGGTTATTTAAGCTGTTATTTGCGACTGATCGTCACTGTAACCGAAACATTTGTGAAAAATGACGCGATCGGACAACAACATGCACGAACTCCGCGGGCGACGTAAAAACGCGCAAAACGGTAAAATACCGTCCCATGAAACCAGAACGATGGACACCGCGCGTGACGGTCGCCGCAATTGTGGAGCGCGACGGGCGCTTTCTCGTGATCGAGGAACACACGCCGGACGGGCTCAAGATTAATCAGCCGGCCGGACATCTGGAAGCGGGAGAAACACTCGTCGACGCCGTGAAGCGCGAGACGCTCGAGGAAACGGCACACCGTTTTGAGCCGGAAGCGCTTGTCGGCACGTATCTCACGCACTTCGAACGGCCGGGAAGATCGGTCACGTATTTGCGGTTTACGTTCTGTGGCACGACGTCGGGCGAGGTGCCGGGCATGGCGCTGGACGCGGGCATCGTGCGGGCCATCTGGCTGACCGCTGACGAATTGCGCGCATGCGCCGACCGGCACAGGTCGCCAGCCGTGCTGGAATGCCTCGAACACTATCTCGCCGGGCGCCGCGTGCCGCTCGACTTCATTCATACGCACTCGGTCGCGCCGGTGCATGCTGGAACCTAGGCTGGATTTCAACCTAAGGTAAGTAACTTAGAGAGAGCAATGAGCAAGGCCGGAAAACAGAAGGTCGTGGTGGGCATGTCGGGCGGCGTGGATTCGTCGGTGACCGCATGGCTGCTCAAGGAGCAGGGCTACGACGTCATCGGCCTGTTCATGAAGAACTGGGAAGATGACGACGACAGCGAGTACTGCTCGACGCGGCAGGACTGGATCGACGTGGTGTCGGTGGCGGACCTGATCGGCATCGACGTGGAAGCGGTCAACTTCGCCGCCGAATACAAGGATCGCGTGTTCGCGGAGTTCCTGCGCGAATATTCGGCCGGCCGTACGCCGAATCCGGACGTGCTGTGCAACGCCGAGATCAAGTTCAAAGCTTTCCTCGACCACGCAATGTCGCTGGGCGGTGAAACCATCGCGACGGGGCACTACGCCCGCGTGCGTGAGCGTGACGGGCTGTTCGAGCTACTCAAAGCCACTGATTCGACCAAGGATCAATCGTACTTTTTGCATCGGCTGAATCAGGCGCAGTTGTCGAAGACACTATTTCCTCTCGGCGAGATGCCCAAGACGAAGGTTCGCGAAATCGCGGCGCAGATCGGCTTGCCGAATGCGGCGAAGAAGGATTCCACGGGCATTTGTTTTATCGGAGAACGGCCGTTTCGCGAGTTCCTGAACCGCTACCTGCCGACGCAACCCGGTCCGATGAAAACACCCGACGGCCGAGTGATCGGCGAGCACGTCGGTCTCGCGTTCTATACGTTCGGCCAGCGTAAAGGCATCGGGCTCGGCGGCAGCAAGGACGGCAGCGGCGACCCGTGGTTTGTCGCGGGCAAGGACATGGCGTCGAACACGCTGTACGTGGTGCAGGGGCATGACCATCCGTGGCTGCTGTCGCACTCGCTCGTGGCCGGCAATACCAGTTGGGTCGCGGGGGCGGCGCCGGTCGAAGGCACCGTTTGCGCGGCCAAGACGCGGTATAGGCAGTCGGATGCGCCTTGCGTGGTGGGTGCGTCGGGACCGGCGGATGGCCGCTTTGAACTCCGTTTCGACGACGCCCAATGGGCCGTCACGCCCGGGCAATCAGCCGTGCTTTATCAGGGCGATGTGTGTCTGGGTGGCGGGATCATTGAATCAGCCGCAACTGCCCAACCTGTGCGACGCGACGCTGGAGCCGCCTTGCTCACGGCAAGGTAGTCTTCCTTTGGATGATCGCGCTGGTTGGGAGCGGGCTGCGGCCCGCTTTTTCTTGCGCAGAGCTTGCAGGAAACACGGTCGAATCAGTAATTCATAAAAAATCGGTACATACCCGGTAAGGGTGGGGGCCTTCTGAGCAGTCCAGAAGGAAAAAATTGCGGCTATGTGATGAAAAACCTCCAAAAAAGTGTCTGAAACTCTCCAAAAAAGTCCCCAGAAAGTTCCATCAGGGGCTTGACTATCTATCTTCTAATAGATAAATTATCGCTGTGGATGGCGGTGAGTCGGTAAGGATGAGTCGGTAAGAATGAGTCGGCGACGATATGAATTGCAAGTACGACGCAAGACGAACCGAGCAACGTGCTTCAGATTTGCGCGGCGGGTCGGTGTGAGCCGGTCGGACCGTCACTCTGCCAACGAGGCAGCACGAGCCCAACAAACCCTGTGGAAGTAGTGAGCCAGAACCGAAATGAATACCGACAAAACCCCCGATAAAAATACCGTACGCGAGCAATTGCTCGA
>NZ_JAQGMM010000636.1 GCF_028292365.1 Caballeronia sp. | reverse complement strand
CGCCATAGAACGACGTATTCGGATTGCGCACATTCAGATAGCCGACGCCCGCGACCAACGGCCCCTTCGAGTATCCGGCGCCAAGCGACCAGATCTGATTACGGCTGACATTGCCGGGTACGCCGCTCAGCGCGTATACCCCTCCGAACGTTATTCCGGCAAGGTTCGGACTGGTGTACTTGATGGCGTTGTTCGTACGGTTTGTATTGTTGAAGTTGTCGTTGTCAGACGGGTGCGCTGCGATGTACCCACCCCATTGATCGCCAACTTCGAGCGGCCCGAGGTAATCAACGACCGAGTCGTATTGGCGACCCAACGTCGCCGAGCCAACCCGGGTCGAGAGGCCAACGTAAGCCTGCCGGCCAAACTCCAGGCCGCCTTGTCCAAGCTTTCCGGTGTTCACATCGAATCCATTCTCAAGCACGAATATCGCGGCAAGGCCGCCGCCAAGATCCTCGCTACCGCGCAAGCCCCACCGACTCCCGTTCAACACGCCGCTCGACAGGTTGTACAAGCGCTTTCCGTCGGCATTGCTGTTGTAGTTCGCCCCTTCGTCGATGATTCCGTACAGCTTGACGCTACTCTGTCCATACGCAACACCACCCGCCATGCCCACCACAGTCCATGCAACAAGGGACTTTTTCATAAACGATCTCCGTTGATTTATAGGTCTTGTGCAACATCCACAGCTGATTCATGTCAATGCGGATTGGGGGTATGCCGCCATGCGGCGAACACACCGTAAGCGGTGGCGTGCGAAGGCGCGCTCGAGAGCGACCAGCGATCAGGTGTATTGAATGGTAGGTTCAGTGCCCCGGCCGTTCAATTTGCGAATCGAGAAGTCGCGCTTCGCGTTTCGGCAATGCATGCTGTTTCAGCCAGTGCTCATCGATGGCCGTTTGATCTCGGGGGGGAACACGCACCACGAACCATCGGCATGCCGGAAAAAGAAGATCGCGAGAACGCCCGTCGGCCGGGCTGTTTCAACCAGGACGTAACACCTTGCTTCACTGCGGGTATGGATAAACCGGGTGACGCGAGCGGGTATCGTCGCGGTCGGGCCCAGCCACTTGTCAACGAGACAACGCAACGACTTCTCTCCGGCTTTCATGTTCGCCCCCTTACACTTCGCGAGTTTCCGCAACCACCTGCCTGACACTGCGGAAGACCAATTCACTGTCCTTGCTTTCAATGCTAGAAGCAGCGTGAACGAGCTTCAATTGGCGAGTGGCGAAGGGGTGATTCGCCTTCGGAGAAGGATCGGGCGATAGGGTTTGAAGCGGGGAAAGAACTGCTGTGATTCGCTTTCTATCCGACCTGTACAGCCTGCAGCGGCACATGATCGCGGGTCGATGTGACGCGGTTTTCACCATCGACAAACACGAGCCTGGGTTTGAACCCTGCCAGCACATCTCGCTCTTCGACGTGCGCGAACGTGGCGATGATGATGAGGTCGCCCGGCTGCGCGCGCCGCGCTGCAGAACCGTTCAGTGAGATGATTCCGCTGCCGCGCGCCGCCCGGATTGCATACGTGCTGAAGCGCTCGCCGTTGTTGATGTTCCAGATATCGATCCGCTCATTCTCTGCAATGTCGGCGAACTGAAGTAGGTCTTCATCGATCGCGCACGAACCTTCGTAGTGCAGTTCGCAATGGGTGACGCTCGCGCGATGAAGTTTCGATTTCAGCATGGTGCGCAGCATGACGTGTTCCTTGAGAAGGACGTTCAGATTACTTCGCGTTGCTTCAGAAGGGCGATAGCCTGCGAGTCGTAACCCACCTCAGCCAGGATCTCGTTCGTGTGCTCACCAATCGTCGGCGCCCGCGCGGTGATTCTTGCCGGGGTCCGCGACAGGCTGACAGGCGGAGACACGAGCGATACCGGTCGTTTGAGGCCGGGGTAGTCGGTCTCGGTGAGAAATCCGGATGCACGAATGTGCTCGTCGGCCAGTACTTGGCGCGGCGAATAAACGGGGCCGGCCGGGATCTTCGCCCCTTCAAGCGCTTGCAATGCCTCATCGCGGCTGCGATCGCGGCACCACCCGGCCATCAACGTACTCAGAAATGCGCCGTTCTCACCGCGTGCGATGTCGTCCCGAAAGCGCGTATCGTCGAGAAGGTCGTTGCGTCCAACGAGGCGCGTCCAGCGCTTGAAAAGCGCCGGTCCAATCACCTGAACGATGATCCATCCGTCGGTGACACGAAAAATGTCGGACGGACCCGCGATCGGATTTCGATTTCCAATGGGTTCTCGTCCAACACCTAAAGCAGATTCCTCGATCAGCGCGCCGCTTGCAAGGTTGAGCGCGGTATGTAGCAGCGACGCTTCCACCCGTTGCCCCTGCCCGCTCGTCCGGCGTTCGTAGAGCGCCGCGAGCGTGCCCATTGCGCTCGACATGGCAGTGGCGAAATCGACAGTCGGCACCATCGCCTTGGTTGGCTGACCCGGCGTGCCGGACAGGTACACCGAGCCACTCATCGCCTGCCCCACGCCGTCGAAACCGATACGCTCGCTGTATGGGCCGCTTCCGCCGAATGCCGAGACTACGGTGACGATGATGTCCGCACGGATGCCGCGCAAGGTGGCGTAGTCGAGGCCCAGGTTGAGGAGTGTTTGCGGCGGCATGTTGACCACCACGACATCCGCCGAGCGCACGAGCCGCTGTACGACCTCACGTCCTTCCGGACGGTCGATGTCGAGCGTAATGGATCGCTTGTTGCGATTGGCTTGCAAAAAGAGGGCGCCCTCGCCCTCCTCGGTCACCGGCATGACGAAGCGGTCTTCGCTGCCGCCGACCCGCTCGATGCGAATCACTTCGGCACCAAAGTCCGCAAGCAGGGCTGCGCAAAACGGTCCGGCGACGTAACGACCGAAGTCGAGTACGCGTATGCCTTGAAGGACAGATGACATCTTCGATGATCCCGTCGTATTTCTATTTGGCGAACTGCCGGAAATCAGGTTTGCGTTTCTCGAGGAACGCGCTGACGCCCTCGCGAGACTCGTCGCTATCGTATAGATACGAGACGGTCTGCATGCCCATCCAGCTGATCCCCCGGATACTTTCGGTGTCCGCATTAAATGACCGCTTCGCAATCGCAATCGCCGACGGACTGCGCTCCATGATGTCGGCGCACCAGCGCGCTACCTCGGCGTCGAGTTGGTCGTCCGGCACGACGACGTTGACAAGTCCCATGGCCATTGCTTCGGTTGCCGAATAGCGACGGCACAGATACCACATTTCGCGCGCCTTCTTCTCTCCGACAACGCGTGCGAGATACGCCGTGCCGAAGCCCGGATCGATCGATCCGACCTTCGGACCGACTTGACCGAACACACCACTTTCGCTCGCGATGGTCAAGTCGCACAGTGTGGCGAGCACATTGCCGCCGCCGATTGCATAACCATGGACACGTGCAATCACCGGCTTCGGAACATCGCGGATGATCGACTGGAGTTCCTCGATCGGAAGCCCGATTGCTCCCCGGCCGCCATACTGCCCGCTATGGGCGCTCTGGTCGCCGCCCGTGCAGAACGCACACCCGGCGCCAGTCAGCACGATGACACCCACCGCCTTGTCCCAACCCGCCGCACGAAAGGCATCGATCAGTTCTTCCACGGTTTGCGCGCGCATCGCATTGAGAACCTGTGGCCTGTTGATGGTGATGGTCGCGACACCGTCAGCGATACTGACCAGGATGTCTTCATATGGGCTAGTCATGGGCTCTCTCCCCAGTTAATGATCTTGTTCGCGTCATGTCGCTCACCACCGCGACGAGACGTTCGACCGCTTCGGGATTGGCGAGCGACGAGAGATCGCCTGCGTTATCGCCGAGATAGATTGCCCGCACGACCCGACGCATGATCTTCATGTTGCGTGTTTTAGGAAGATCGCCGACGAACAACACAGCCGACGGCCGAAATGCGCCGCCCAGCCCGGACACCACGGCACCGGACAATATTTTTTCGATTCCGGAGCCGGGATCGATGCCCGGCATCAGCGAAACCACAAGAACGACCGACTCGCCTTTCACTTCGTCTGGAATCCCGATCGCGGCGACTTCTGCCGCTTTACCGGTGGCCATCACCAGCGTTTCAATCTCTGACGGACCCGTGCGCTTGCCTGCTATCTTGAGCGTGTCGTCGGAGCGGCCCAGGATGGTCCAGTAACCGTCTGCGTCGATGTGAGCGCGGTCCCCGTGCCACCAGATACCTGGCGCGCGGCTCCAGTAACTGTCGATGTACCTTTGCGGGTCGTTCCACAGGCCGCGCGTGAGCCCGATCGACGGTTGCCTCAACACGAGTTCGCCCGTTCCCGAATACCCTACCGATCGCCCGTTTTCATCGACCACGTCCGCACCCATGCCCGGCACTGGCCCGCTGAACGTGCAGGGTTTCATCGGATGCAGTACGGTGCCGGTCACTATGCCACCCCCTATCTCGGTACCCCCGGAGTAGTTGATGATGGGGACACGTTTGCGGCACACCTTTTCGAACATCCACATCCACGCGCTCTGGTTCCAGGCTTCGCCCGTCGATAGCGTGACCCGCAGCGAGGACAGGTCGTAATTCTCCACGCCCGATCCGCCGTTCTGCATGAAGCTGCGAATGATCGTGGGCGCGATGCCCAGCATGCTGACAGCGTTGTCCTGGATCAATCGCCAAAACCTGCCCTCGTCCGGATAGTCATGCGCGCCCTCGGCCATGACGATAGTCGCGCCGAGCAGCGTGCTGGCGTAGATGAGAATGGGACCGGCAAGCCAGCCCATGTCGCTCATCCACATCATGCGGTCGGTCGCCTTGTAGTCGGCGCACAATCCCATGTCCAGCGCCAGCTTCGTGATGAAGCCGCAATGAGTATGGACGGTGCCCTTCGGTTTGCCCGTGGTGCCCGACGTATAGATCAGCATCATCGGGGCTTCAGCCGCCATCACTTGCGTCGGGGCATCGTCGCGCCGATCCGCACAGAGGTCGTGCCACCAGTGATCCACGTCGACATTCCAGGCGACTGTCTCGCCAGTGTTCTTTAGCACGACCACGTGCCTGAGTGAAGGCACATCCGGCAACGCCTTGTCGATCGTCCCCTTGATGTCGTATTGCTTGCCGCGGCGCCACGTTCCGTCCACCGTCAGCACCGCCACAGCGCCGCCGTCATTGAGCCTCGAGGCAACCGCATGCGCGCCGAAGCCGGAAAAGAGCGGCAGGACAACGGCGCCGATCTTAACGATCGCAAGCAATGCAGCCGCGGCTTCAGGCACCATCGGCAGGCACACGCCGATGACATCACCCGGACCACACCCCAGCGCGCGCAGCCCCTCGGCCAGCCGGCTGGTTTGCGCCTTTAGTTCCACATAGTTCCAGCGCCGGGTCTTGCCATCCTCACCCGCCCACACGACAGCATCCTTGGCGTCGTGAGCCGCGCCCTGGTGCCGGTCCAGGCAGTTGAGCGCGGCGTTAGTCGTGCCCCCCACGCACCATTGCGCCCATTCGATACCCTTCGACGTATCGAGCACGCGATCGTACGGCTGATAGAACCGGATATCCATGTGCTCGATAACACCGTTCCAGAACCATTGTGGGTCGGCGGCCGCACGCGCAACCAGTTGATCGTAGCCATCGGTCCCGGGGCTCTCGATCCCCACCGCCTGCATGAATGCCGCGAGATTGCTGGAACGCGTCAGGTCCGCGTCAGGATGCCAGACCACCTCCGCCGTGCTATCAGGCTGTTCCATGGCCGTCTCCCAAGCCCAACTCGTCGACGAGTTCGGGAACCAGCGTGAACAGGTCGCCGACAATGCCATAGTCCGCCACCGAGAAAATTGGCGCTTCCTCATCCTTGTTGATTGCCACGATTATTTTGGAATCCTTCATTCCTGCCAGATGCTGAATCGCGCCCGAGATGCCGACTGCAAAATACAACTGAGGCGCAACGATCTTGCCCGTCTGCCCAACCTGGTAATCATTGGGCACATAACCCGCATCCACCGCCGCACGCGATGCACCGAGCGCGGCGCCCAGGGTGTCCGCGAGGGGAGCCAGCACCTGCATGTAGTTATCCCCTGAACCAAGCCCACGTCCGCCCGATACGATGATGCTCGCGGCCGTCAACTCCGGCCGCTCGAGCTTCGTTGCTTCGCGGCTCACAAGTTTCGAAACGCCGGCATCCACAACAGCAGCGACGGTCTGAATATCAGCGTGGCCTCCGCTCGCGCTGGCTGGCTCGAAGCCGGTGGCACGCACGGTAATGACCTTGATGGCATCGAGCGACTGAACCGTGGCGATTGCGTTGCCTGCGTAGATCGGCCGGTCGAACGTGTCGGCGCTTTCCACCGCGATGATGTCTGAGATCTGCGCGACGTCCAGTTCCGCCGCCACCCGGGGAGCGATGTTCTTACCGTATGCCGTGGCCGGCGCGAGGATGTGCGAATAGTCGTGTGCAACTGCGAGCAACTGAGCGGCGACATTCTCGGCCAGCCCCTCCCCAAGATGCGCTGCGTCGGCCCACAACACGCGGCTGACGCCCGCGATGGCTGCCGCCGCGTGTGCCGCGCCCCGCGCATTGCTGCCCGCCACAAGGACATGGATCTCCCCACCGATCTTCGCCGCAGCCGCAACGGTGTTCAACGTGGCGGCCCGGATGGTGTCATTGTCGTGCTCGGCCAGTACCAAACTAACGAAACTCGTCATGATTCATTCCCCTTCAAAGCACCTTGGCTTCGTTTTTCAGCTTCTCGATCAACGCTTTCACGTCGGGCACCTTGATGCCAGCGCCGCGCGCTGTTGGTGCAACGCACTTCAGTGTCTTGAGACGGGGCGTCACGTCCACACCGAGATCGGCAGGCCGGATCGTTTCAAGCGGCTTCTTTTTCGCCTTCATGATGTTGGGCAGGGTCACATAACGCGGCTCGTTCAGGCGCAGATCCGTCGTAATCACTGCGGGGAGTTTGATCGAGAGCGTCTCCAGACCGCCGTCCACCTCGCGCGTCACGGTCGCCGTGCCGTCCGCCACTACAACCTTCGATGCGAAGGTCGCTTGCGCAAACCGCGTCAGTGCAGCGAGCATCTGCCCAGTCTGGTTACTGTCGTCGTCGATCGCCTGTTTGCCTAGGATCACCAGTTGCGGCTGTTCCCTGTCGACCAGTGCCTTCAGCAGCTTCGCTATCGCGAGCGGCTGCAACACTTCATCGGTCTCGACGAGGATCGCCCGGTCCGCGCCCATGGCGAGTGCGCCTCGCAGTGTCTCCTGCGACGCCGCCGATCCAGCCGAGATCGCCACCACCTCCGTCGCCACACCGGCTTCCTTGAGCCGCACGGCTTCTTCGACCGCAATCTCGTCGAACGGGTTGATCGACATCTTCACGTTTGCGATATCCACGCCACTGCCATCCAATTTCACGCGTACCGGGATGTTCGAATCGATTACGCGCTTGATAGCCACCAGAATTTTCACAATGCACTCCTTAGTTTGGTTATGCCGCGGCCTGCAATTGTCCGATCGTCGCCATGCCGTTATTGATGGCGACTACGTCCCGCTCTATGACCTTGATCCTGAAGCGGACGGCTTCACCATCACGCCATACCTCGGCACGAAGGGTCTCACCGGGAAAGACCGGTGCGGAAAAGCGGGCATAGAGGAACACCAGCCGCCCCGGATCGTCGCCGCAACATGTTTCGATAACCGCCCGTGCAGCGAGACCGTAGGTCGCGAGGCCCTGCAATATCGGCCGCGCAAAGCCTGCGGCGCGAGCCACGTCCGGGTCCGCATGCAGGTGGTTGCGGTCGCCCAGCAGCCGGTACAACAAGGCCGCATCCGTCCGTGTCGGCAGGGTGAACACCGCGTCGGGCGGTGCGTCGGGAAGCACTTCCGGTGCGGGCGCAGGAGGATCGCCCGGACACGCTTCGGTCGCGAACCCGCCATCGCCGCGGCAAAAGATGACCTGCTCGACGGTTGCGAACAACTCGCCGCTCAGCGCGTCAACAATTTTTCGTTCGACCGTGACCAGCGCACCCTTGCCTCGACCCTTGTCGACGATCTGGCTGACGCGTGAGCGGCCGACGATCCGCGCGGTCACCGGCAGCGGCCGATGCAGCTCGACCGACTGCTCGCCATGAACCACCTTCAGATAGTCGACCCCCGTTGCGGGATCGTTCAGAAAGTTGCCTGGATAGCCAAGAATGGCAGCCATCGAGGGCACGGCTACAAGGTTCTTCTCGTAGACGAACCGCAGTTTCGATGCGTCCAGCGGGTTGTCGCCGAAGCCCAGCGAAAGTCCGTATAGCATTGTGTCGCGCTCGTCGTAATGCATGGGGACATCGGTAAATTTCCAGTTCCGTAGAACCTGATAATCGATCGGCATAGCGTGTCCATTCGTTGAATTCGCGCTGTCTCAGTCGCGCACCGCAGCGGGCCAGTTGAACAACGGCGCTGCTTTTTCGCTGAAGCGCTTGACGGCTTCGCGGTGATAGTCGGTCATGAAGGCAATGCCCTGTCCCGCCGATTCGCGTTCGAGCATCGAATGAAGATCGTTTTCGAAACTTGTATTGAGAGCACGCTTGGTGAGTCCGATCATCGCGGGCGAGGCACCGGCAAGCGCTTGCGCGACCTCCGAGGCGCGTCTATCGATTGCGTCGGCGTCAACCACTTCAGCAGCAATACCGATGAGACGCGCCTCGTCCGCCTGGATCTCGCGAGCTGAAAACAGAATGTCCTTGGCGCGTTGCATTCCGACTGCCCGAGGCAAGGTATAAAGCGACGCGCTATCGGGCAGCAACCCGACCCGGATGAACGGCATGCAAAAGCGCGCGCGCCGGCTAGCAACGATATAGTCCGCCGCAAGCGCGAGACTGAAACCCGCCCCGTAGGCCACCCCGTCGACCGCCGCGACCACTGGACGATCGAGTGTCAGCAAAACCTGCAGCCACTCGTGAAGGTCGTCCAGACGGTTGCGGCCAGCCTCGGCCGAGTCGATTTTCATCGACCCCAGGTCGCCTCCTGAGCAGAATGCGCCTCCAGCGCCCTTGAGCAACACCGCGCGTATGCTCCGATCCGCGCGGATTGTATGGATCGCGTCAGCGAGTTCGCGACGCATGGCGAGATCGAGGGCATTCTTTCGTTCGGGCCGATTCAAGGTCAGCGTCATGACCCCTTCCGTAACCTCCACAAGCACAGTGCGGTTTGCCGTCTCGGCTCCGGTCTCCTGGATACTGTTTTTCATCGTCTCATCCCTTCCCTTGCTGACTCATGCTTCAACCGCGCTCGAAGATCGCCGCCAGCCCCTGGCCGCCGCCGATACACATCGTTTCCAGTCCATACCGAACGCCGCGGCGCTGCATTTCATGCAGCAACGTGGTCATGATCCGAACCCCCGTTGCGCCGATCGGATGGCCGAGCGAAATGCCGGAGCCATTGACGTTCAGGCGTGCCTGGTCGTCCCATCCCCAGCCCTTCAGCACCGCCAGCACCTGACACGCGAACGCCTCGTTCAGCTCAATGAGGTCCATCTGATTGAGCGTCAGTCCCGTCTTTGTTAGTAGTTTGCGAACCGCCGGAACCGGGCCGATACCCATCGTCGACGGCTCACAGCCGGCCGCCGCCCAGCCGACGAGAAAACCCGCCGGCTTCAGCCCAAGCGCTTCGAGCCGATCTTCCGCAACGATCAGGCACGCCGCCGCCGCATCGTTCTGCTGGCTGGAATTGCCGGCCGTCACCGTGCCGTCTTTATTGAGGGGCTTAAGCTTCGACAACGTCTCAAGGCTTGCATCGGGTCGGAAACCCTCGTCACGGTCGAAGCTGATGGGTTCGCCCTTACGCTGCGGCACCAGTACGGGCACTACTTCGTCAGCGAACAAACCGGCTTTCCACGCGGCGGTCGCGCGTTGGTGACTCTGCACCGCATACGCATCGGCGGCTTCGCGTGAGATGCCATACGTGCGTGCAAGGTTCTCGGCGGTCTCGATCATTCCCGAGATATAGCCAAAGCGCTCTTCCGGTTGCGAACGTTCACGCCCACGTTCGAGCCGGTCATGCAGACGCGTCGAGCCGGCGCGCCTGCCCCAGCGCATATCGGTCGTGTAGTACTCGATGTTGCTCATGCTCTCGACACCGCCGGCAATCACCACATCCGCGGCGCCGCTTTGCACCATCATCGCCGCCGTCACTATCGCCTGCAGGCCGCCACCGCACCGGCGATCGAGCTGCATGCCGGGCACTTCAACCGGCAGGCCAGCCGCCAGCGCTGCCCAGCGGCCGATGCAAGGTGTCTCGCTATTTGCATAGGACTGCGCGAAAACGACGTCCTCAACAGCCGATGGATCGATTCCCGCTCGCGCAAGCGTCGCGTTGATCACGGTGCCCGCGAGGGTCTCGACCGCTATGGGCCGCAGCGCTCCGCCAAACGTACCCACTGCCGTGCGCACCGGCGCCACAATGGCCGCTCGTCTCATGGTCTATCTCCTCTTTATCGGTTCACCGCGGGGTCAGGCCGGGTCCCAGCAAAACACATCGCCCGAGACTTCAAGCGGAACGAACGCGCTCTTGAGCGCCGGTATCGCGTGCTCAGCGACGGACTCGACCGTCCAGCCTTCGGAACAATGCACGGAGCGAACCGGCCGCGGCTGGCTCATGACGAAGATTTCGTTGTTGCGCACCGTGAAGATCTGCGCATTCACGTCGGCACCCGCATCGCTTGCGAGGAACACCGCAAGCGGTGCAATCTTGGCGGGCGTCATCTGTTTGATTTTCTCGACCCGGGCGTGCTGCTCAGGGGTATCGGTGGGAATCGAGCTGGTCATTCGGCTCCACGCAAAGGGTGCAATACAGTTCGAGCGCACGTTAAAGCGCCGCAGGTCGAGCGCAATCGACTTGGAAAGCCCGGCGATACCGAGTTTGGCCGCGCTGTAGTTGGCCTGGGCGAGGTTGCCGATCAGCCCGGATGTCGATGTCATGTGAACCAGTGCGCCCGACTCCTGATCCTTGAAGCGCTCGGCGGCCGCCCGGCTTACGTAGTACGCGCCATACAGATGAACGCGCAGCACGGCGTCCCATTCATCCTCGCTCATCTTGTGAAAAAAACGGTCGCGCAGAATGCCGGCGTTGTTCACGACTGCATCAATGCGGCCGTAGGTATCGAGCGCCTTCTCAACAATGCGTTTCGCGCTTGCTGCTTCGGCCACGCTGTCGGTGCTGGCAATCGCCTCACCGCCGGCCAGGCGGATCTCATCCGCCACCTGTTGCGCGGGACCGCCGTCCCGGCCGTCACCCGAGAGCGATGCGCCAATATCGTTCACGACCACGCGTGCACCCTGCGCACCCATCAGCAACGCAATGTCCCGGCCGATGCCACCACCGGCGCCCGTCACTGCCACGACTTTTCCGGCCATCAGATTGCCGCTTTCCATTTCCCGTCTCCTGTCTGTAAAACTAAACGACATGCCGCCACTGGCCGGCGTGCGCTGTCACGCGTTGCGGCCAGACGCCTCGCGAATCATGTTGCGCGCGATAACCAGTTGCTGAATCTGGCTCGTTCCCTCATACAACCGGAACACGCGCACGTCGCGATAAAAGCGCTCGATGCCGTAGTCACTGATGTACCCCGCTCCGCCGAAAATCTGCACTGCACGGTCCGCGACCCGCCCGACCATTTCCGATGCAAACAGCTTGGCACACGAGGCTTCAGTGCTGACTTGGAGACCCGCATCCCGCCGCCGTGCCGCATCGAGAACCATGGTTCGGGCCGCATAGCTTTCGGTACGACTGTCGGCGAGCATGGCTTGCACCAGTTGAAATTCGGCGATCGGCTGGCCGAACTGACGCCGCTCCATGGCATATCGCAACGCGTCGGCAAGAATGCGTTCGGCCACGCCCACACAGATCGCGGCAATATGAATTCGGCCCTTGTCCAGAACCTTCATCGCCGTCTTGAAGCCCCCACCTTCTTTTCCCCCGATCAGGTTGCGCGCAGGCACGCGGCAGTTCTCCAGAATCACGTCGCACGTATGCGCCCCGCGCTGGCCCATCTTCTTGTCACGCTTACCGAAGCTCAACCCCGCCGTGCCGGCATCGACGATGAACGCCGAGATACCGCCTGCACGCTTGTCTTCCGGATCCGTGCGTGCCATCAACGTGAAAATGCCGGCATGTGGAGCGTTCGTGATAAAGCGCTTCGTGCCGTTGATCACATAGTGGTCACCGTCGCGTATGGCGCGCGTTTCCAGCGACGCCGCGTCGGAGCCCGCCCCCGGCTCAGTCAGGCCGAACGATGCAATCAGTTCGCCGGTTGCCAGCTTCGGCAGATAAAGCGTCTTCTGCTCGTCGGTGCCGTCGATCACAATCCCCTGCGAACCGATACCCACCGTCGTGCCGATCACGGAGCGGAACGCCGGCGACGTATGGCCGAGCTCGAACATCACGAGTGCTTCTTCTTCCATCGTCAGGTCCAGCCCACCGTATTGCTCGGGAATGCTTAGCCCGAACAACCCGAGCGATTTCATCTCGTCAACAATGTCAGCCGGAATTTCGTCGGTTTCCGCCACGATCTCCTCGGCGGGAACCAGTCGCTCGCGAACGAACCGTGCGACGTTATCAACCAGCAAATTCAGTGTTTCTTGATCTCGAATCATGGAGTGACCTTGTGCATGTCTTGACCGCTGTCCGTGTGAAAACTCTTGCGAGGACACGAATGCATCCTACGAGTTGCCACAGCGGGCTTCAATTTGTGACTCGCGAAGCGTCGCTTCATGTTTGACGAATGAGCGGGCATAGCGCTCAGGTCTGCCGGCAAGCGCGCCTGCCGTGTCCGTGTATTCGCGGAACGTGAATCCGCGCTTCGCGAGTCACAAATTGAAGAAGCGCCCTGCGATCCCTACGATTCAGACCATTAGCTCAACATCGCTATCCCAAACGCGTCGTTGCCGCACGCAGGATCTGCGACTCGCAGGTGATGCGCTGATTCAAGGACGACCGGCAACCCGTCTTTTCAGTCATAGGGGAGAGAGAGAATGATTGTTTGCAATAGCATCGATGCGCTGGATCTGTCGGCATTTATCCGCTCGGGCGACTCCGTCGTCTGCAGTCAGGGGGTCGCCGAACCGGTTGCATTGACTCGCGCGCTGGTGCAACAGCGCGAGGCGATCGGTCCGTTCCAGATGTTCATCGGGCCCACGTACTCCGATACGTTCAAGCCGGAGCACGGCGATTCGATCGTCTTCAAAAGCTATTGCGGCACCGCGCGCAACGCGCCGCTTTTTGCCGCCGGCGTGCTCGATATCGTGCCGGCTCACTATTCCGATCTACCTCGTCTGTTTTCACAGGGCATATTCCAGGCCGACGTCGTGCTCCTCACTGTAAGCGAGCCCGACGAGCGCGGTCGCTTCAATCTGGGACTGACAAATGACTACATCATTGATGCGGCTCGCCGCGCGCGTGTGGTTATCGCTGAAATCAGCGACCGTGTGCCATGGGTCTACGGTGCGGAACTGCCGGAAGACATTCATCCGCACGTTGCAGTTCATACGTCCCGCGAGCCGATCCTGTTCACCACCAAAAGCCTCGACGACGCAAGCAGCGAGGAACGCGCCATCGCTCAATGGACCAGCTCCCTTATCCCGGATGGCGCCACACTCGAACTCGGTATCGGTACCTTGCCTGACCTCGTACTCCATGCACTTCGCGATCATCGCAGCCTGGGGATTCATTCCGGTGTGCTGGGCGACGGCGTAGCCGAATTGATGAAAAGCGGGGTGATCAACAATGCTCACAAGCCAAGCCATAGTGGCGTCAGTGTGGCAGGGCTGCTCATGGGCAGCCGGCAGTTGCTGGACTTTGCACATCGCAATGACAGCATCCGCCTCGCGCCCGCATCACAGACGCATGACATCAGCGTACTTCGCGCCATCCCCCATTTCATTGCGATCAACGGAGCGATTGAGATCGACATCACAGGCCAGGTCAATGCCGAGAGCCTGAACGGCAACTATATTGGCGCAGTGGGCGGTCAGATAGATTTCGTAAGGGGTGCAAACGGATCAACCGGAGGACGCTCCATCATGTTGCTGCCTTCGACCGCACGCAATGGCACGCTGAGCCGCATCGTACCCCGGCTGTCGGGCGCAGTGGTGACCACGCCACGCAGCGATGTCGATGTGGTGGTCACCGAGTGGGGCATCGCCGAGCTGCGCGGGAAAAGTCTGCGTGAACGGGTCGCAGCCATCACGGCGATTGCCCACCCGGACTTCCGTGAAAGCCTCGAACGCCGCGGCCACGCGGTCGCCAGGACAGTGAACTACCTGTAGCGCAGTGAACCACCGCGCTGTGAACCACCAAAACGCAGCACCTCGCCCGGCCTCGTTGGGAACGACCGGTTAGACAGCAATACACCGCATGGTATTGGAGATATGAATCATGGACTATGAATTGAACGAAGATCAACGCAATATTCGTGAGGCAGTGTCGCGCATCTGCGCGAACTTCGGACCGGATTATTGGTTGAAGAAAGACCGCGATGGCGGTTTCCCCGAGGAGTTCTACCGCGCGATCGCCGATGCCGGCTGGCTGGGTATTGCCATGCCGGAGGAATACGGCGGCGCTGGGCTCGGCATTACCGAGGCGGCCGTGTTGCTGCAGACCATCTCCGAATCCGGTGGTGCGATGAGCGCCTGCTCGTCGGTCCATATGAATATCTTCGGCCTCAATCCGGTAGTGGTGTTCGGCAATGAAGACCAGAAACGGCGCATGCTGCCGCCGCTGATCCGCGGCGAGGTCAAGGCCTGCTTCGCGGTGACCGAGCCGGATGCCGGTCTCAACACGACCAAGATCAAGACGCGGGCGGTACGCGATGGCGACCGTTACCTGATCTCCGGCCACAAGGTCTGGATTTCAACGGCGCAGGTTGCCGACAATGTATTGATCCTCGCGCGCACCACGCCGATCGAAGAGGTAAAGAAACCGACCGAGGGTCTTAGTCTCTTCTACACGAAGCTCGACCGCCGGTATGTTGAGATTCGCGAAATCGACAAGATGGGCCGCAAGGCGGTCGACTCCAACGAACTGTTTATCGACAACCTGCCGTGTGCTGTGGAAGACCGCATCGGCGAGGAAGGTAAAGGATTCCAGTACGTACTTCACGGCATGAACCCCGAGCGCATTTTCGTGGCAGCCGAAGCGATCGGGGCCGGCCGCGCCGCGCTCGCTCGCGCGGTGCAGTATGCAAAAGATCGAGTGGTCTTCGACCGGCCGATAGGCATGAATCAAGGCATTCAGCACCCGCTCGCACAAAACTGGGCGGACCTTGAGGCGGCCAACCACATGGCGTTCTGCGCGGCATCGCTCTACGACAAGGGTAAGCCATGCGGCTCCGAGGCGAACGCGGCCAAACTGCTCGCGTCGGTGGCGGCGCTCAAGACTTGCCAGCAGGCGATCCTGACTCATGGCGGCTATGGCTACGCCAAGGAGTATCACGTCGAACGCCTGATGCGCGAAGTGATGATTCTGTACATCGCGCCGATCAGCCCCCAACTCGTGCTGTCGAACATCGCCGAGAAAAAGCTGGGGTTGCCGAAGTCCTACTGACGCGTGCGTCATCACAATGAGACACAGGAGACAAAGCAATGGTCAGTGTTCTGCAGGGCATTCGGGTCGTGGACCAAGGGACGTTCATCACGGGCCCCGCGGCCGGCATGCTACTCGGCGATCTGGGCGCCGACGTCATCAAGATCGAGCAGCCGGGCATTGGCGATCCGCTGCGCTCGTTCAAAGGCGGTCTATATAGCCCTCATTTTCAGGCATGTAATCGTAACAAACGCAGCATCACGCTCAACACCAAGACGCCTGAAGATCTGGAAGAATTCGACGAATTGATTCGTACCGCAGACGTCTACATTCAGAACTTCCGGCCCGGTGCCGCCGAGCGGTTGAACGCGGGCGCCGAGCGTCTGCAGAAAATCAACCCCAGGCTCATCTACTGCTCGATCAGCGGCTTCGGCCCGACCGGCCCCGCCGCGCTTCGACCGGCTTACGACGGCGTCGCGCAGGCGGCAAGCGGCCTGCTGAGCACGCTCATCAACCCGGAGAATCCGCGGGTCGTGGGTCCCGCACTCGCGGATTCCATGACCGCTTTCTACGCGACATACGGCATTCTAGGCGCGCTGTATGAACGCGAGCGAACCGGCAAGGGACGAAAGGTCGAACTGTCGATGCTGGAGGCAATGACGCATTTCAACCTCGACGCATTCACGCACTTCTACCAGGCCGGTGAGATTGTTGGACCTTATACGCGACCGAGCGTGTCGCAGACCTACGTCCTTGAATGTGCTGACGGCAAGTGGATTGCGCTTCACATGTCGTCGCCGGAGAAGTTCTGGATTGGTCTGGCAGACGCGATTGAGCGGCCAGCCTTGCTGCAGGACCCCAGATTTTCCAATCGGGACAGCCGTATCGCCAACCAGGTCATGCTCGCCGGAATATTGTCAGAGCGCTTCAAGACGCTTGACCGTGCGCAGTGGTGTCGCCGCCTTGAGGAAAGGGACGTCCCCCATGCGCCCATGTACGACGCGAGCGAAGCGCTGGAAGATCCTCAGGCGAAACACATGGAGTTACTGATCTCAGCCCGGCACCAGACAATGGGGGAATTCAAAACGGTGCGCTGCCCGATCAGCTACGACGGAGAGCGGTCGAAGCAAGTGCGTCCGCCTCCTTTACTGGGGGAGCACAACGAAGAAATTCTCGGCCGGTTGCAGACTTTGCCGTAATGAATCGCTCAACCGGAGGCCGTGTGCCTCCGGTCTCGGAGTCGCTACCTGTAGCCGCCTCGCCAAAGCTTCGTCCACGTACTCGCCAATACTCCAGCCCAACCGAGCGAACCATGCGACATTGGTATCGGTTTTGCCCGTTTTCGGCATTACCCGACAAAAACGGACGCCTCACGCGTCGAACGAGCCCGCAATTTCCCGCGCCTTAAGTATCATCGGCAGATCGACCATCTTGCCGTCGATGGAAACAGCCGCACCCCCATTCGCCGCTACCGTATCCAGCACACGCTGCGCCCACGCCCGCTCCGCTCTCGTGTGACTGAAGGCGCGATGCACGGAGTCGATCTGTTTTGGATGAATGCACAGCTTGCCGCGAAAACCCATGCGCTGTGCCCGTTTTGCGTCGGCGAAGGTTGCGCCGTCGTCGTCGAGCGTCGTGGTGACACCATCGACCGGCGCACCGATGCCAGCGACGCGCGAGACTAGTACAAGTTGCGAGCGGTACGCAAGCAGGACCTCGGGGTCGTCTGCGAGACCGAGGTCGATCTGAAAATCGAGCGAACCAAACATGACACGCGATACCCGTGGCGCCCGGCATAGCTCGACGAGATTCCAGAATCCTTGCGCTGTCTCGATGATCGGCAGTACGACAAGACGATCGTGCGCTGTCTCGAGTACCGTGACAATCTGCTCCGCGGACTCTGCCTTCGGCAACACGATCCCGGCGACGCCTGCGTGGTTCGCGAAATGGGCGACATCCTGCTTGAACCATTCGGTGCCAGCTCCATTAATGCGTATGTACACCTCGCGTGCCGGCGTCAACCAGGAGGCGACCAGCGTGCGTGCGGCAATTTTTACGTCTGGAGACACCGCGTCCTCAAGATCGACAATGACTGCGTCGGCGCCCGACGCGAGCGCTTTGTCGAGGCGGTCCAACCGGTCCGCCGGTACGAACAGGTATGACCTTGGCAGCCGTGCCGAGCACGTTGCCCCCACGCCCGGCGCCCCGAGAGACCACGACTGACATTGACTGTTCCCTGGCAATCTCTGCATCTATTAGCTCCTTCATTCGGGCAACTGGGCGCTGTCACAGGCCGCACCATCAGCGCACGGGGTCAGATCTTTCCAACTGCAACCGCATGACAAACGGCTCGGGCCCGGGCTTCGCCTTCGCATAGTCCAGCCAATGGCCCTTGATCTGCAGAAGTTGCCGATCACGCCCCGCCCGCTTTTAGCGGCCATAGCCGCCGCGCTTCATCCCTCCGAACGGAACGAGACAGCCGACGGTCCGAATCGTGTTGATCCCACCCTTGCACGTCCGCACGAAAGATGGGCTGCGGTGCGATCATGTCTAAAACGAACGCGGCAAGCCCAACACATGCTCCGCCACGAAAGACAGGATCAGGTTCGTCGAAATGGGCGCCACCTGATAGAGCCGGGTCTCGCGGAATTTCCGTTCGACATCGTATTCGCAGGCAAAGCCGAAGCCTCCGTGGAATTGCAGACACGCATTGGCCGCTTCCCACGAAGCATCTGCCGCCAGCAGCTTGGCCATGTTGGCCTGTGCGCCGCATGGCTGGTGCGCGTCGAATAGATGTGCTGCCTGGAACCTCATCAGGCTGGCCGCTTCGACGTTGACGTAGGCGCGCGCGATCGGAAACTGTACGCCCTGGTTCTGTCCGATCGGACGCCCGAACACGACGCGCTCGTTGACGTACTTCGACACCTTGTCGATGAACCAGTAACCGTCGCCAATACATTCCGCCGCGATCAACGTACGCTCCGCATTCAGACCGTCGAGAATGTATTTGAAGCCCTTGCCCTCTTCGCCGATCAGGTTCTCGGCGGGGATCTCCAGGTTGTCGAAGAACAGTTCATTGGTTTCATGGTTGACCATGTTCAGGATTGGCTGCACCGTCATGCCGTTGCCGATCGCCTCGCGCAGGTCAACGAGGAAGATTGACATGCCATCGGATTTTTTCTGTACGTCGGCTAGCGGTGTGGTACGCGCTAGAAGGATCATCAGGTCGGAGTGTTGCACCCTTGAGATCCAGACCTTTTGTCCGTTCACGACATAGCGGTCGCCACGCCGCTCGGCGGTCGTCTTGATTCGCGTGGTATCGGTGCCGGTAGAGGGCTCGGTTACGCCCATCGATTGCAGCCGCAGTGCACCGCTCGCGATCTGCGGCAAATAGTGGCGCTTTTGCGCCTCCGAGCCATGACGCAACAGCGTGCCCATGTTGTACATCTGGCCGTGACAGGCGCCAGAGTTCCCGCCGGCACGGTTAATCTCCTCCATGATCACCGACGCTTCGGTCAACCCGAGGCCCGAGCCGCCATAGTCCTGCGGGATCAGTGCAGCGAGCCAGCCCGCTTTCGTCAGGGCATCGACAAACGCCTCGGGGTAGCCGCGCGCCTCGTCGATCTTACGAAAATATTCCGCAGGAAACGCACTGCACAGGTCGCGCACTGCGGACCGGATGTCTTCGAATTGGTCGGTCACTTGCAACATGATGAGATCCGTCGTGGTACCAGAGTGTCAAAGGATGAGCGCGCGCGCGCTCATGGTGAGCCAGCCTTCATGATCGTGCGCCCACAGGTCGACGGCGTGGCCCGACTCGTCGAGCCGTCCGCACAGGCTAAGCAGATAACCTGCAAACGTGGGCCGTAGCGCCTTGAACTCGAAATGAGTGACGTCGGCGACCGGCATCTCCCGTCGTAATAGATCGAGCAGCAGCGTAGCGAGCAGCGGGCCATGCACCACGAGCCCGGGATAGCCTTCGACGCCGGTCGCATACGGGTGATCGTAGTGAATGCGATGGCTATTGAAAGTCAGCGCCGAGTAGCGGAACAGCATCACCTCGTCAGGAACGATCTCGCGCGAAAACATCGCATCCGCCGGGGCCGCCTTCGGTGTCGGGGCCGGAGCCCCTGGAGTCGCCAGATCCCGATACACGATGTCCTGCTCCTCGCTAAGCAGACGCCCGGCGTCATCGCTGAGCGTATGCCGGACGGTCACGAACACCAGACGTCCGGAGCGTCCCGATTTTTCATTGATCGCGGTGACCTCGGAGGTCCGGGTGACCGCGTCCCCGATACGGATCGGGCGCTCAAACTGAACACGGCTGCCGGCCCACATGCGACGTGGCAGCGAAACCGGCGGCAGCAAGCCGCCGCGCATCGGGTGGCCGTCCGTGCAGATGTCCTCATGCCGATGCAAAGGCAGGAAATAAAGCCAATGCCACAGCGGCGGCAACGCGTCGCCGCTGACGGGCGACGGATCGACTCGGTTCAGGGTGGCCGACAGCGCCGCGACGGGTGCGGCGGTGACCGTCTCGACGGCCACGGTCGGCGTCGGCATCCAGCCCATTACGCCGAGGCCGTTCAACCCTGTCGACACGACATGCGCTTGAGCGTCGCGCTCAGATCGATCAGACATCGCCGCGGTGCGCATCAGGCAGCGGTAACCGCTGCCGACTCTTTCTTGCGCATCAGCTGGAAGCGCCGGAATCTTGTCACCAGTTCGTTGCGTTGGTTATACGCACGGCTTTCCAGTTCGATAATCCCCGCGTCAGGCCGCGAACGCGATTCGCGCTTGCCGACCACCTCCGTTTCGGAGCGAATCGTGTCGCCGACGAACACCGGGTGCGTGAATTTCACTTCACCGAAGCCGAGATTCCCGAGCGTCGTTCCGAGTGTGAGATCCCCGACACCAACGCCGCACACCAGCCCGAGCGTAAAAATGCTGTTGACGATGCGCGTGCCATACATTGTGTCCTTGCAGAACTCCTCATCCAGATGCAGTGGCTGCGTGTTGTGCGTCAGCGCGCTGAACAGCAGGTTGTCAGTCTCGGTCACGGTCCTGCGGATGGCGTGCTTGTAGATATCGCCGATGACGAATTCTTCGAAATAGCGGCCGGTCACTGCGTCAGACATGTCAACTCTCCTTTTAACAGACGAATGTTCCATTCAGCGCCCGTAACTACGGGCCAGTTCAACGGCTTCACGTGCCGTCTTGATGTGGGCAATATCGATGTGCTCGCCCTCGTAGATCACCGCCGCGCGACCTTCGGTCTGCGCCTTCTCGAGCGCGACGATCATGCCGGTGTAATACGCGACGTCTTCGGCCGAGGGTTGATATGTCTCGTTGACGATTGCGACGTTCGACGGATGCAACACCAGTTCGCCACTCATGCCGAGTGCGCGGTCGAGCCTGGATGCTTCACGCAATCCGTCGAGATCCTTCACCTGTTGCCACACGCCACCAATCGGCAGTTTTCCGGCTGCGCGCGCAGCCATCACGGCACGTGACTTGAAGTAAAGCGACTCACGGCCGTCGGCGGACCACACATAGCCGAGGGCACGTGCCACATCCGCATTTTTCGCACTGGCGCCGACAATTGCCACCACGCGAGCGCGCGTCGCGATCTCATAGGCTAGTTCCAGCGCGCGTGCGGTCTCGAGCAGAGGGATGACCTTAATCGAGCCATGCGGCAAGTTCTTTCGCATCTCCGCTTCAGCCAGCATCATCGAGACGCAGTCGATATCTTCCGGCCCGACCGGCTTCGAAACGACAATGCCTTCGAGCCCCGGTTGTGCAATCGCGAGAATGTCTTCGAAGTCGTACAGATGTGGACTGCGATTGATACGCACATAAACTCGTTGACGCTGCTCTGCGAGCCAGCCGATCTTCGCGGCGGTTACGCCGCGCGCCTCGACCTTGCTCGCCGCGGGCACACTGTCTTCAAGATCCAGAATGAGCGCATCGGCGCCCGCGGCTGGGGCCTTTTCGATCCACGATTCCCTATGACCTGGCACGAAAAGAAATGACCTGATGGGTCGCATGTTTTCCTCGTTGTATCGGGTGGGTACCTAACCGTACGAAGCTGGCTGGTTCGATACAAGATTAAGTCGACGCTCGGGGCACGCCAAGTTTTCAGATGCGAAGTGCCTCTTCGCGAATCACGAAACGGAACGCTCCGCATGCAGCGCTCGCACGTTTACCCCCCGTTGACCGTCGTCTTCACTACGTGGTAGCTTTTTCGTCTAACAACAAGAATAAAAAAACCAATTAGGAGGCGAAATGAACGGGCTGAGCATTCACGCTCTGGTGCGAAAGGTCGATCTCTTCACGCTGAAGCTGTTTCTTACCGCTATAGAAGAAGGGCAGATTGGCCGGGCCGCAGCACGCGAACATATCGCCCCATCCGCTGCGACCAAGCGCATTCAGGACCTCGAAGATCTCGCCGGTCTCAAGCTCTTCGACCGCAATCCCAAAGGCGTCGTCCCAAGCGCCGCCGGCGAGGTTTTTGCGCGACATATTCGTATGGTTCTGGCGAATCTCGACGAAATGCGCCGGGAGATTGGCGAATTCACCGACGGCATTCGCGGACACGTAGGCATCAGTGCTCCGCGACTCTTGATCATGCAGTTTCTGGGCAAGGAGATAGGCGACTTCACGCGCCGGTTTCCGCTCGTCAATGTCGAGCTTCAGGAAGACAGCAATGCGAACTCCGTTCGCGCAGTTGCAGCCGGTGACGTTGACCTGGCGGTTTTTGTTGCGAGCAACGATCTGGCTTGCGACACAATAGACAGCGTGGAGTGCCGCACTGATCGACTAGTCGCGGTCATGCCGAAAGACCACGCGCTGAGTGATCGCGCCGACCTTTCGCTTGAAGAGTTGCTGGAGCTCGACCTGGTTGGCACTGGACCGAACACGACGATGATGATCGACCTCCGGCGCGCAGCAAGGAGAATCGGGCTGGATCTGCAACCGAAGTACAACGTCAACAGCGTGGAGGCCGCACGCAGTCTCGTACGGGCCGGACTCGGTGTCACGGTGCAGCCGGAATGCATGTTGTTGCTCGAAGACTGCGACCAATTGGCGACCGTGCCGCTATCGGGCGACTGGGCGCGGCGAAGCCATTGCATCGGCACGCTGCGAGGCAGGGTGCTGAGCGCTGCCGCGAAGGCTCTTTTCGACCAGCTGATGGAGCGGCCGCCCGCGCTCCGCGATCTGGACGCGCTGGACGGCGACGCTCAACTTTCTGCAACGTCCGGCACAACCCCACCAGGCGTGACAGCGCGAGACGATTCTGCGCGTTGACACAGATACTTTACGGCCGTCGCGCCATTGATGACGAATGCACGGCATCTTGCGCGGCCCAGTCGCCTGCCTGAGCCGCGCACGACCCTCGTCACCTCTACTCCTGTGCGGACTGTACGGGAATCAACTTCTTGTTCGCGAGATCAGTCGGATAGACAACCACCGGGCGCCCCTGCTGACGCTGGAAAATCATCATGTCCGTGAAGGCCTGATGCTTCGTGCCATCCATCGACTGAAACCTGCCGCGACCGAGAGGCGTCGAAACGTCAAGCTTTGCCAGTTCGGCCGTCACCTTGTTCGGGTCGTCGGCATCGACGCGCTGCAGGGCAATCAGCAGCATCGCGGCCGACACATACGCGCCGACATCGATCAGATCAGGCTCACGGTTATAGCGTTTGACGAACCGCTGCTCCCATTCACGCGATGATGGCAGTAGCTTTGGATACTTCGGGTCTCCTGCACGCTCGACGCCCGGAAGATAAGTCGATGGACCGATCCATCCTTCCTGCGCATCTTTGCCGACCGCATTCGCAAACGAATCGAACTGAACGGCGCCGCCCGACACTCGATACGGCGCCCGCAGCTTGCGTGCATAGATCTGTTTGGCAAGTGACGTCAGGTCCGCTCCCTGCACCATCGCAACCAGAACGTCCGGGTTGGAGCGCGACAGTTTAGTGAGGATCGGGCTGAAGTCGGTCGTGCCGATCCGCGCGACTTCCTTGGTCGAGACCTCGATGCCCGCGGCCTGATAGGCCTTCGTCAACGAATCGATATGCCCGCGCCCGTATTCGTCATCCGAGTAGATGATGGCGGCCTTCTTTCCAGGCCCGAGGTAGTGTTGCAGCGCCGCACCCTCAGCTTCGTGGTAGTGATTCGAATAGGGGAAGGTGTGAAAGAAACGGTCCTCGGCACCCACCGCCTCAGACAACCGGGCCGATGATCCACAAAATTGTATCCATAGCGGTTTCGACTGACGCCATGTTGGAATTGCCGCCGACGCCAACGGACTCGCACACGGTCCCATCAAATAGTTGACCTGCTCTGACGTTACCAGTTCGTTGAGCGCGGAGATGACGATCTGCGGGTCGGACTGGACATCGCGAACCAGAAACTTGACCTTGCGCCCGCCTACGGTCGTATCGCCGAACGCGTCGGCAGCCATCTCGATACCTCTTCTCGACGACTCACCGTAGTTTGCCTGCCTGCCCGTCAGTTCGAGCACCACACCGATCTTGATCGGCGGCTTTTCCTGCGTGCTTGCCAGCGCCGGCCAGCCAGCGACGGCTACGGCCAAAATCAGCGAGATCAATCGGACGGGTTTGTTCCGATGAAACAGCTTAGGTATGCTCATAGTCTCCTCCTGCGTTGTGGTCGTGCTTCCTTTAGAGCGCATCATCAGCAATCTATTGGCGCGGATCAGGTGGCCAGCGTGCGAGCTCAGGTCAATGCCTCATCGAGTGGGCTGCCGAGATATGAACTGACCACTTCCGGGTGCGTCATTGCCTCACCCGTCTCACCCACGAAAACCAGTTGCCCGAAGTTCAGAACGACGACGCGCTGACACAGATTCATGATCACGTGCACCAGGTGCTCGATCATGACGATCGTGACCCCGGCCTGGTTAATCCGACGCAGCACCTCGACCATTTCGTCTACTTCCGCGCGTGTAAGGCCTGCGAGCACTTCGTCCAGCAGCAGCAGACGCGGATCAGTCGCGAGCGCGCGCGCCAGTTCGAGTTTCTTCTTCTCGCCAATGCTCAGCGCTGAAGCAGGATAGTCACGCTTGCGCCACAGGCCGGTCAGTTCGAGAGGCCGCTGTGCAGCGAGACGTCCTTCTTCCACGCTCGTGCGGTGACGCGACGAAAAAAGCGCACCGACGGTCACGTTATCCAGCACCGACATCTCGGCGAACGGACGCACGACTTGAAAGGTCCGGCCAATGCCGCGATGGCAGATCTGATACGGACGGCTGGTATGGATAGGTGCATCGTCAAACAGAATCTCTCCACCCGTCGGCTGCAAATAGCCTGTGATCAGGTTCAGCAGGGTGGTTTTACCGGCGCCGTTCGGTCCGATTACACCAACGAATTCGCCTCGCGCGACCGTAAAGCTGACCTCGCTCATCGCTTTCAGGCCGCCGAAGCGCTTCGAAAGATTACGAACCTCAAGCATGGCAACCTCCTGTCGGCGGCGTGGCAGCGCGCACCAGTGCCCGCTTGCCAAGAAAGGCTTCCCGCACGACGTCGTGCTTACGCAGGTTCGCCACCGAGTCCGAGTGGACGATCCGCCCGGCCGACAACAGATACCCTCGCTGCGCGATACTGAATGCCGCGTGAGCGTTCTGCTCGACCAGCAGGATGCTGACGTTAGCCGCGGCGATTCGCGCGATGGCATCGAACATCTGCAGCACCACTTTCGGAGCGAGGCCGAGCGAGGGTTCATCGAGCAATAGCAGTTTTGGACAAGCCATCAATGCCCGCCCGATCGCCAGCATCTGCTGCTCTCCGCCCGACATCAGTCCCGCTGGTTGCTCGCGCCGCTCATGCAGACGCGGGAAAAGTGTGTAGACCTCGTCGAGCTTCTGCTTCCTGTTGAGCCTCGCGGCGCGGTTGTAGCCGCCGAGCAGCAGGTTTTCGTAAACACTCAGATTCGGGAACACTTTGCGACCCTCGGGAGACAAGGCGATACCGCGAGGGACACGGTCCGCAGCCGCGACGTCACGCAGATCACCGCCGTCGAACACGATCTGACCGGTGCATGCGATGAGCCCTGTGATTGCGGCCATCGTCGTGGTCTTGCCCGCGCCGTTCGCCCCCAGCAGACAGACCACTTCGCCAGGCTTTACGTCGAGGGAAATCTCTTCGATCGCCACCGAGCCACCATATCCCGCCGTGACGTCATGCAGCGACAGCAACGCGTGATCATTCGTCATGTCACATTCTCTCCACGGTGTGAGTGCGTCCATTGCCTTCGCGTGAGACCGCGAGGCTGGCCGGCGAGCGCGCCGCGTCACCGCGCAAATGCAGCGTCAAACGCCTGAACATGCCGACGATGCCGTGCGGCATCAACAGAACGCTGACCACGAGGATCACGCCGTACAGAAGCTGTCCGAGGCCTGACGTACCGTTAAAGCCGAGGCGGGTCGCTTCAGCCACGCCGGTCAGCGCGAGTGCGCCGAACACTGGACCGACAACGGTGTAGATACCACCAAGCAGCGGGCCGATCTGGGCAACGATGGTGATATCGAGGCTGAACGCAATGCGAGGGTCGAGGAAGCCCGTGTACCACGCGCCAAGGCCGCCCGCACCCGCAGCGAGCCCTCCAGAGATCACCAGTACACCGAACCGGTAACGACGCGGATTCAGACCCAGCATCTGCGCCGCACTCTCGCCGCTACGCATTGCGCGGCACGCGTAATGAAAACGCGAATTTGAAAGCGCCAGTGACAGCAGCAAGGCAGCTGCCGCAAGCGTCGCTGCTGCGATCCCCATGAAATGCGGACCCAAGCGCAGGCCCTGCGGAACGTCGATGCCCTGCGCCCCTCCCGTGATGTCCGGCAGCATCAGCGCCATGACGCGCAGCGCTTCGGATACCGCCAGCGTGCCGATCGCGAAGAACAAGCCGCTCAGGCGTCCCGTCGAAACGGCAAGAAAGGCACCTAACAACATGCCGGCAATGACCGATGTCGGCAGTGCGGCAACGAGCGACAACCCGAACGTTTTCGCGATGATCGCCGCAGCGTATCCGCCGATGCCCGAAAAGCTTGCGTGGGCCAGCGAGATAAGACCGGCGTTGGCCATCAGGTTCCAGCTGATACCCAGCACGATCAGCGTCGACGCGCGAAATATCAGGTCTGCGTGATGAAGCGGGGCTAGCCATGCAGCGGCGATCCATGTCACGGACATCAGACAGATCGACACTCTTGCGTTGAAAGGGAATGACATCGTTTCAGGTCTCCACCGCTTGTCCGAACAACCCGCGCGGGCGCAGCAACAAAATGAAGAACAGCAGCGCGAAGGCCACACCTTCGCCCCACCCCGTTCCGTCGGGCACGTAGTAGGCCACGAAGGTCTCGCCATACGCCAGCAGGAAGGCCCCGGCAACCGCGCCCGCGATACTTCCCATGCCGCCGAGCACGATGATCGCGAAGCCCTTGATCAGCAGGTCGAATCCCATGAACGGTGTGACGGCGAAGATCGAGCTGACCAGGACGCCAGTCGCGACACCGAGCGCCGTGCTCAGTCCGAACGTCAGGGCGTACATCCGGTGTACCGATATCCCCATCAACGTGGCAGCCGCGCGATTCTCCGAGATCGCCCGGCTCGCCCGTCCTGTTTCGGTGTACTTCAACCAGCAGAAGAGGAGGCAAACGAGCAAAAGGGCAACAGCGCATGCAACCAGGCGCCCCACCGACACGATCAACAGACCGTGCCAGAACTCCATCGACCTCAGCGCATAGGCCGGACTGGTTGAGCGCTGGTCACCCGTCCACATGATCAACGCGACGTTCTGAAGAATCAGCCCAAGCCCGAACGTGACGAGAATCTGATTGATGTGAGGTGCGTCGATCAGCCAGCGCGACAAACCGCGAAACAGCAGATAGCCCGTGATTGCGCCGACGATCATCAAAGGGACGAGCGCCAGCAGAGGGTCCATTCCCCACAGCCGGCTCGCCCAGAACGCGCCATAGGCGCCCAACATGAAGGTTTCGCCATGTGCGAAGTTGATGAACCGGACGACGCCGAAACTCAGCGCCAGACCGATGGCCGCCAGTGTGTAGAGGCCGCCGAGCAGAAAGCCATCGACGAGGCATTGCAGAATGTCTTGCACGATTGTTGCATCCTTAGATTGGGACCCGCCAACTCAAGCTGCGACTGTCAACGCGTCCTACATGATCGCGTTGGCCGATTTCAGCGCGGCGAGTTCGCCGTCCGAAAACCCCCAGTCACGCAGCGCCTCGGCGGTGTGTTCGCCGACTTGCGCGGGAGGACGCTGGATCGCGGGCACGGTGCGACTAAAGCGCGGGGCAGGCGCGGGCTGGACTATCCCGTCCACTTCAACAAAGGTCCCGCGAGCTTTGTTATGGGGATGCTCCGGTGCCTCTCGAAGTGACAGCACGGGCGCGAAACAGACATCCGAGCCAGTCATCAGATCGCACCATTCGTCCCGCGTTTTTTTACGGAAGGCTTCCGCGAACAGACGTTGAACCTTTGGCCATCCACTGCGATCATGCTGATCGGGCAGGTTCTCCTCGCGTAAGCCGAGCGCGTCGAGTGTCTTACGGTAAAACCTCGGCTCGGTCGAACCAATCGCGATGTAACGATCATCTTTCGTCTGATAAACGTTGTACCAGGGGGCGCCTGAATCTAGCCGGTTGGTGCCTCGTTCGTCGGACCAGTAACCGGCGGCATGCATGCCGTAGATGAGCGTCATCAATGACGCGGCACCATCGGTCATTGCAGCATCCACGACCTGGCCCTTGCCTGAACGGCGGGCTTCGAGCAACGCACTCACAATGCCGAACGCCAGGTATAGCGCGCCACCGCCGAAGTCACCGATCAGGTTGAGCGGAAGCACCGGGGGGCCGCCTCGATGCCCGACCGAATGCAGCACGCCACTGAGCGCGATGAAATTGATGTCGTGCCCGGTCGACTGAGCCAGCGGTCCGTCCTGCCCCCAACCCGTCATGCGACCGTAGACGAGCTTTGGATTGACCCTGAAACAATCGTCCGGGCCGAGGCCGAGTCGCTCGGTCACGCCTGGACGGAATCCTTCGACGAGCGCGTCGGCCTGCTCAAGCAATCGCTTGATCGTCGCGACGGCCGCTGGTTTTTTTAGATCCATTGCAACCGATCGCCGGCCGCGGTTGAGCAGGTTGAAGCGGTTATCCATCGGGATGCCACTGTCAGATGGCGCGATGCGATCGATGCGGATTACGTCCGCGCCAAGGTCCGACAAAAGCATCGAGCAGAACGGGCCCGGCCCGATCCCGCCCAACTCCACGACCTTGAGGCCGGCCAGCGGCCCTTTCCCTTGTTCCATGTCGACTTCCTCCGAGCGAACGCTGACGGGCGTCTGATATGTAGTGCAAACGGTCGCGCCGTTACCATCCGCCGAACGACAACCCGCCGTTCACGCTGATGGTTTGTCCCGTGACTTGCGATGTCTCTTCGGACGCAAGGAACACCGCCACGCGGGCCACTTCCTCGGCAGTCGGCGCACGTCCAGACGGAAAGCGCTCGACCAGCTTGCTGAAAAGCCGATGTTGGAAATTCTCCTGCCCGAAAATGCGGTCCCAGGACGGGGTGTCGGATGTGAGTGTCAGAGAGACGCTATTCACGCGGATCTTCCAGCGCGAGAACTCCTTCGCGAGCGCCTTCGTCATCAGGATGACGCTCGCGCCGACAGCGCCAACGATCGATTCGCCGGGTGTCGGGTGGCGCCCCGCGTCGGTGCCGACCATCACGATCGAGCCGCCGCGAATTTTTAGGAACGGCACGGCCGCATGCACAGGAAAGACGCGTGCAAAGAAGCGCGATTCGAAAGCCTCGACGAGTTGCGCGCCCGTCATCTCGGCAAACGGCATAGGACTTACCGAACCCTGTGCGCCAGAGCTCACGACGATATCGATACCACCGTTGATGGATGCTGCGCCCTCGGCGATGCGCGTGGCGCTCGCGTAGTCGCAACAATCGCCGAGAACGTAAGTGACCTTATCGGAAATCGATCGCAGATCGGAAACCGCCTGTTCGGCCTTCTCCTTCGAACGACTATTGATGACGACGGTGGCGCCGTTCGCAGCCAGCTTTTCCGCGATGCGCAAACCAAGCCCACCGGAGGAACCCGTTACGAGCGCGACCTTGTTCTCGAAGTCTGAATATTGCAATTTCCGTCTCCTGAAATGCTTTTCGACCGTTCACTGACGGGACTGGCAATGACCGTTGTGAAAATCGTACGGTCAACGGAGACACACTTCAATTTGTGAGTCGCGAAGTACCGCTTCAGGTTTGGAGAAGCGCTGAGCGTAAGCAGGCCACGGCGGAAAAGTGATCAGAATTCGAACGCGCGAAGCCGGAGCGCGAGAGCGGATGAATGCGTAAGCTTCGCGCGATCGCAGGCAACTGCCAAAAGGGTTTTCAAGCGATGGACTAAAGCCCCTTACTCGCGGGAATTCAGCCTAGAGGACGACGCAACATTGCGTTCGCCGCGGGAACTTTGACTTTTCGCGCAGATTACGGAAGGGGCGTAGCGGGGCCACGCAGTGACACGTGCGAACGCGAATGGCCGGTGTTGGCCGGCACTGGGACCTTTTCGTTCAGGTTGGAAGCTCTCCAATCGGCAGGCCCACTCGTAGGATGGCACGGCATTTCCGACATCCGCCCCTGCTGCTGCTACAGCCTATGCCGGGGCCAGATTCAGATGTCGGGGTTTGGGCTTGTTAGAAGTGTCTGGTTTTAGCCTTGTTAATCTCCTCTTGAAAGGGTCATTTCCCCACCGCGGCTACCCGCCTTTCGGCAGTTCTCAATACCGCCGCATTCAAGTCATCGAGTGTCAGCTCGCGTTGCTTTCTGGTCCCCGCTTTACGCTCCTTAGAACGCGGCGCTTCACCCTGGTTGGTGCGCGAAGGCGAGCCCGATGCGCGCCGGTTGTCGCGTTGTGCCTGAATCACCTGCGCGATCTGCAACGCATGACTCAGACGCTTGTTATCGATCTCAGCACCTTGATCGATCTCCGACAGACGGTCGTACTCGACATAGGGGAGAGCGGCCCCATTGACGCGTATCTCGATGCGCCCGTCGGGGTATTCAAACACGTCCAGATACTTGGGGATCAACTTCGATTCTCGGCCGTATCGGCCAGCATGTAAATCACCCGTACTGCACAGTCAACGAATTTGACACACGCCGAGGCACGCGCGAGCTCAGAATCAAGTCGAGATCTTCGTCCTCGCGCAGCGGCCGATGCGCGTTGAATGTGCTTTTTGGGACCTTGCCAAAGCGGCCATTGAAGTCGGCTATGAAGTGGGGCGCATAAGCATTCGCCGCCTCACGTGTGTCGATGTTGCGCAGTCGCAGTTCCTTGACCAACCGGTCCTGCAAGGTCAGGTTGGCGCGCTCCACGCGCCCCTTGGCCTGGCTGCTGTTGGTACACCAGGTATCGATGTTCAGCTCGAACATGGGCCGCCCGTATTGAGTTACACCCTTGCCCGGCGTGCTCGAATGGCTGTTGCACGAGAACACGCTCGCGCGGTCGCTGTAGAGCGCGACCGGCTTGCCATAGGCTTCGAGGTACTGGCGCGTCGCCTCGAAATAGCTAAAAGTCGACTCGGTCGCGGTGAAGTGCAGGATCATCAGGCGGCTGGTCGCATCGTCGATAAACACCAGCAGCGTGCAGGCCGGCGCGCGTTCCTCGAACCACCGATGATCGCTGCCGTCGATCTGGATCAGCTCGCCCAGACACGCCCGCCGGTTCCTCGGCTGGTGGATCTTGGGCGGACGCTGCTTGCGCGGAATCCACAGTCCGGCGTCGCGCATCCAGCGCCGCACCGTCTCCTTGGCCAGCGTCGTGCCATGACATTCACGAAGCTTCTCGCAGGCCAGTGTCGGGCCGAAATCGGCGTAGCGCTCGCGTACCAGCGCCATGGCCCGAGCCCGCACCTCGATCGGCAACTCGCGGTTGCTTGGCTGGCCGCGCCGGCCTGACACCAGCCCGGCGGGACCGCTGGCTTCGTAGCGACGGACCAATCGACTCACTTGCCGTTCGCACAGCGCTAGACGCTCGGCCGCCTGCACGACCTTGAGTCGATGCTCGGCCACCGCCGCGATAATCTTGATCCGCTCGAGCTCATGCATACTCACCGTGACGAAACCATGCTCATTCATGATCAGCCCCTTGACGACATGCTTTTACCAGCGTGCGCCAGGAGGACAGAGTCGGACATCTCTTATATGGTCGCCTCCCATTTGCAAGGGATATCGTTGATGACGTTTAGGTGGTTGCGGACTTATATCCGGACTCGAACGCGAGGGTTACTCGCCGGCCCCGATGGAATACGCTGCAAAGGTCCTAATCTAATTACCGGACTCAAAGTCCTAGAGATGTCTCAGGCTTGCCTTTGCACGGTCCAACCTGTCGTGCCATCGCTCAATATCACCGCTGCAACCGTGAAGAAGTTCAATGTGACGGCGAACGTTCGAGTTGATTCATGACGCGATGCTTGTGCTCTGGTACGTTCGCCCATGCGCGAGCATAAACGGCCGCCTTGGACCTACGTGTCGCGCTGGCATCCGCGAACGCACAGCTCAACACCGCCACTGCCGAGCACGTGGCGGCAATTGCCGCGATCCACGCCCGTTACGAAGGTCTATCCCGGCAACTGCTGCAGGAAACCGAACACCAGCGCGAGGCGTGGCGCAGCGAGCGCGAGCGGCTGTCCGGCCAGATCACGCAGGTCCAGGAGCGGACGGCCGCACTCGAAGGCCTACGTGAACGCTTGCTCACCGATCTGGCCAGCGAGCGCGAGGGGCGCCAGCATGCCGCCGCCGAAGCGGCCGCCCTGACCACGCTGGTTGCCGAACAGCGCGCGCTGGTGCAGGCCATCCAAGCCGGACAGGCGGGCACGCGCCGGCCGCCCAGGTCTGCCGCCGTGCTTAGCCCCGCTCCCGGCCGGCACCGACGGACCCCGGCCGCCTCGGCCCCAGAAGCGACGCCCGCCCCGGCGAGCTCCACCGCGCGGAGGAAGGTACGATGAACCCGTCTCGCTGGATCGACACCGCCGCGTCGCCGCCCCAACCGCTGCCCGATTCCATCGAGGCGGCGCTCGACTACCTCGCCAGCGCGACCGGCCACCCGGTCTACCTCCACTGGACTCTGGCGCGTCTGAAGCGCGGTTGCCCGTCGCTCGCCGACGCGAAACGCGAGCATCCCACCGTGTTCGCGCTGCTGCTCGAGCACGAGGCAGCCGTCGAATACTGGGATCGCGGGCGCCTGCGGATTGTCGCGGCGGATGACGCGCCAGCGCCCGAGATCATCCTGCAACGGGTGCTGCACCAGCACCGGCGCCGCTTCCACGAAGTGTCAAATCGAAGCGCGCTGCTCCCTGCAGCAATCGCAGCGCCGCCCACCGCAACGGCCGTCTGGCTGGCGGCGCTCGAACCGCCGCGCACCGTCGCCGCGAATGTCGCCCATGTCACCCCTGTCGCCCATGCCGCCGATGTCACCGCCGCCAGCGTCACCCCTGTCACCGGCGGATGGCTCGCGCGGGCGGGCCGCTCCGTCAATGGGTCGATGGTCACGAACACCCTCGGCGTCGCCGACGATGCCCAGGCCGTGATCCTCTTCCTGCGCGATCGCGCCAGCCACTCGCCGCACACGCGGCGCGCGTATCTGGCTGACCTGCGGCGCGTGATCGCCTGGTGCGCGCAGGAGCAGCTCGGGCCCCTGTCCGACCTCACGCGCCACGACCTGCTCGCCTACCGCCGCGCCCTCGAACGCCAACCCAAACACGGTCCTGTCATCGGCGAAGAAACTCCCCTCAGTACCCGCCATCCGGAGCGTCGCGCACACCCTGGCGGGCCGCACGAGCAGTCCGCCGCGGTGGCATCGCGCGCACTCGCGGTGGTCTCAAGCCTGTTCCGCTACTGGCTTAAAACCGGTTACCTGATCGCCAACCCCGCCGCCGACCTGTCCGGGGGCGCCGCCGCCCGCGCGGCCTGGACACCGACTCGCATCATGCCGGCCCGTGTGATCGCGCTGTGCGATGCGGTCGTTGCGGGTCCGGCACCGACCGGTCTCACCTCGCCCGTCTGGACACGTCGTTGCGCAATCTGGTCGCTGTATCGCTACGGCGGCGTGCGGCTCGCGGAACTGGTGGGGTCCGACGCCATAGGTTTACCGCGGCTGGATGTCGACGCTGAGGGAAACTGGACGCTGCACGTGCGCGGCAAGGGGAATAAACGGCGGGCGATTCCGCTGCCTGCCGTCTGCCTGCCGCCGCTGCGCGCGTACCGGCTCGCGCGCGGACTGACGGTTACCCCGGCTCCGTTCGAACGGCTGCCGGTCATCCACAGCGAGAAGCGCGACGCGCTCGGCGCGAGCGGCCTCTACGACGAGGTCAAGGCAGTCTTACTCGCAGCCGAAGACCTCGTTACACCCGGCGACACTGCGACGCTCGTCATCCTGGGTGCCGCCTCCACCCATTGGCTTCGTCACCGCTACGCGCGCACGCTGGTGGTCGACCACGCGGTGCCGCTGCCGGTCGCGCAGCAGTTACTTGGACACGCGTCGGTGCAGACCACGGCCGCGTATGCGAAGACGGATCTCGCGCAGACCCGCGCGTTTGTGGAGGGGAGTTTTTCGCGAACAAAATAGTCACCGTTGAGTAAGGCGCGAATGCCACCGCGCCCTTGCATTCGACGTCAATCGTCGTTGGTTCGCAATTACCCGAGTCGCTCCTTTGACGGTTCATCGGCCCTAGCCGACGCTCACCGTCCAGCCGCCGTGCGGCAGCAGTACGCCGCGTTGCTAATATTCACAATGCTTGCAGTCGAATGCGTTTCGCCGCGAATAAGTCAACCGTAAGTACAATTCCGTTGGATACTGCCCTACTGCTACGGACCCTTTGGCTGCTTTTCCGTTGCCAGTTGCGCAGATCCAAACCGCTACAGAGAACCCCTGAGAGAACGATGGACGACGAAGAGCAAATACATCGTAACAAGTTGCCGAGTAAGACCTACATTAGTCCGCGGATTTATGTCGACGCACATGAGGCGTTGCGGATAGCCTCAAAGGTGATTGACTCGGACGGTCTTCACTATGCGACAGTCAAGAAGGAAATTGTGCTTCGACGCACGGAAAATGGGCGCACCGAGATCATCGCGAAGTTTCTGGAATCTTCAAGAGGCTTGCGTGTCGTGACAATTCAGGCCTTCAATGGCCATACGGGCTCGCCACATAAAACTCATTTTTCATTTGTCGACGAAGAGATTCCCAAACTACTTACCTTCTTTGAGAATATTGCGTCCGTCGAATTTGAGTCGCAGGACAAAATCAACATCAACGACGCTGAACTCAGGCGACTTGTTTTATCGAAGGCGCAAGCTGTCAGTTTAGTTCACGACAACCAGGACCTCTTCTCAGAGGTCATCCGCCAAGAGATTACGAAAGAAGATGTTGTCGCTCTTGGCTATCGCAAGCGGCAAGTTTCCACGTTTGCAAAGTTGCTAAGCGAACCGGTCTACTTCGACCAAGTGAAGACGGCTAAAGGCGTGAGGGGAGACGAAGCTCTATGGCAAGTGTTTTTTGAACGGAATCGATGGATATTTGGCTACGGCCTTAGCTACTTCTTCGTCACAGGGTTTGACAATAAAAAGCTGGAGCAAGTCGTCGAAGGGTACGACTTGATAAACCGCGGAAAACGGGCTGACGGCCTGATGAAGACGCGAGGGATCGTCAGTTCGCTCTGTTTCGTGGAGATCAAGACGCACACCACCAAGTTGCTCGATCCCACGCCGTACCGCCCGGGGTGTTGGGCTCCGTCGAAGGAGCTGTCCGGTGCGGTTGCGCAAGTGCAAACCACCATCGCCTCCGCGATGAAGAGTCTGAGCGAATATATCCGACCGACAGACGCGCACGGCGCGCCCACGGGCGAAGAGGTGTTCAACTTCAAACCACGAGCCTTCATCGTCGTCGGCTCTCTCAGCGAATTTATTACTGAGCACGGCGTGAATAAGGACCAGCTTCGGTCGTTCGAGCTTTACCGGAACAGCCTTTCCTCGATTGACATACTCACGTTTGACGAGCTCTTCGAACGGTGCAGCTTCATCGTTCGATCCGAAGCTGAGCGTACGTCAGGCGAAACGTCACCGCATAGCACAGAAGAGGGGCCCCGACCACGGGCCACTGTCACTGGAAACTAAACCGATGAGCAACCGATTTCTGCGCAGGCTCGGGAAGTGACGCCAACTTCCGTCGCATGACTACTGGCTGTGCATCCGGTGTCTCAACAAACACGTTGTAATCGTGCTCGCTGCCGTTTTCGTCCGTTGGGCAACTCCACGCTCTAACCTCGGTTCCCTCTGGCAAAGCAATAGACTCGACGCGCGCGGCCCTGTGAAAAAGCACAACGTTAAGACTGTTAGCTTCAAAGAGCCTTGATGTAAGAGCTCGAAAACATCCTTAGCCCACAGAAGTCTTCATACCGCCCTGAAATCTCCGTCCATCAGAGTGCGTTTTTCAATCGACAGACTGATTAATCGGGTACTGCGTTTAGGCGCTGCTCACGTCAAGGCCATCAAATGACTCAGACGGGCGAGGTTCTGTTCAGGCGGGATAGCAACTTGTTCCCCGACGTTTATGCGGCGCCAACTCGTAAAATCTTTCAGATAAAGCCGTGGCTGCAAATGACCTTGCGTGGACGTCGAATTGCTGGTTTCGTCGTTCTGCCACCCCGGAAAACCTCCCTATCTAGTCGGCCGAATGAAGTAATGTAGCTTTCAAGAAGAATACGGACTTATCTCCTGACCGCTCGCTCAAGTGGACGCGGATATTCGGTACAAGACAGGAAGAATCAGCACTTATCTGCTTCCCACGTTAAAGTTATTTGGTTCCCCGACCATCACCGGCCGCGTTCGCCACCGCCGTTTCAGCCTATTCATGGTGTTCGGGTCTCTCGGGGCTGCTTGCCGCCACTTACATTGATCGCTTCGATCGCCGCCGTATCATGTTAGCGGTCTATGCGCTGTTCGCGCTGTCGAACCTCGCGTGCGCTTGCGCCACCAGCTTTCCCATGCTGCTGATCGCGCGCGCTTTTGCGGGCATCACCGGCGGCGTGCTGGGATCGGTCA
>NZ_JAQGMM010000615.1 GCF_028292365.1 Caballeronia sp. | reverse complement strand
TCGCGCAACGGGCGCATCATCGTGCCGAAAACAGTGGCCGATGGCGTGACCGTCGCTATAGCCGAAGACGACCTGGATCAACAGACTGACAACGAGAGAACATCATGAAAACGGACGAAGAATCGCATCTGCGCATGACCCAGCGGCGCAAGGAAGGCCACGAGAAAAAACAGGCCGCCGCAGCGCTAGAGAAGGGTCTCCTGATCGTCAATACGGGCACGGGCAAGGGTAAGACCACCGCCGCGTTCGGCATGGCCGTACGTGTGCTCGGGCATGGCATGCGGCTTGGCGTGGTGCAGTTCATCAAGGGCGCGCTACATACGTCCGAACGCGACTTCCTGGGCGCAATCGCGCACTGCGATTTCATCACCATGGGCGACGGCTACACGTGGGACACGCAGAATCGCGATGCCGATATCGCCACGGCTCGCAAGGGCTGGGACACCGCGCGCACGATGATCGAAAGCGGCGAGTATCAAATGGTCGTGCTCGATGAACTGTGCACGGTGCTCAAATACGAGTACCTGCCGCTCGACGAAGTGCTCGCGGTGCTCACCGCGAGGCCCGAAATGCTGCATGTGGTCGTGACCGGCCGCCATGCGCCCGAGGCACTGATCGAAGCAGCCGATCTCGTGACGGAGATGCGCGCGATCAAGCATCCGTATCGCGAGCAAGGCGTCAAGGCGCAACGCGGCGTCGAGTTCTGACGTGCGCGCCTGCCCCGCTTTATTCATCAGCGCACCCGCGTCGAACCAGGGCAAGACCACCGTCACCGCCGGACTCGCGCGCTATCACGCGCGGCAAGGCCTGCGAGTGCGGGTCTTCAAGACCGGCCCCGACTTCCTCGATCCGATGATCCTGGAACGCGCGTCCGGTGCGCCGGTGTATTCGCTGCACTTGTGGATGGTCGGTGAAAGCGGCTGCCGCGCGCTGCTCGCGAAAGCGGCGCAGGACGCCGATTTGATCCTGATCGAAGGCGTGATGGGCCTCTTCGACGGCACGCCCAGCAGCGCCGATCTCGCCACCACGTTCGGCGTGCCGGTGCTGGCCGTGATCGGGGCGCATGGCATGGCGCAGACCTTCGGCGCAATGGCCTTCGGACTCGCGCGCTACCGCGCGGATCTGCCCTTCCATGGCGTGCTCGCCAACCGCGTGGCGTCAGCGAGGCATGCGCAAATGCTGAGCGAAGCGATTCCTGAAGGCATTCGATATTGCGGGCATCTGTCGAGCACCGACGACATTGCGCTACCCGGACGGCACCTCGGTCTCACGCAAGCAGCGGAGGTGGCGGATATCGATGCGCGGCTGGATCGCGCAGCGGATGCCATCGGCGAGACGACATTGCGCGAGTTGCCGCCCGCGGTCGCGTTTGATCACGAAGCCCTCGAGCAGCCTCCGCGGTTGCTCGAAGGCATGCAAATCGCCATTGCCCGCGATGCCGCGTTTTCGTTCATCTACCCGGCGAATCTCGATCTGCTGACAGCGATGGGCGCAACGCTCGCGTTTTTCTCACCCCTTGCCGCCGAACCCGTTCCCGCGCATGCCGATGCGCTTTATCTGCCGGGTGGCTATCCGGAATTGCACGCCGCCCGGCTCGCAGCGAACGCCGTGAGTGCAACCTCGATTCGCGCGCATGTTGAAGCGGATAAAGCGGTGGTCGCGGAATGCGGCGGCATGCTGTATCTGCTCGATTCACTGACGGATATAGAGGGTTCGCAGCATGCGATGCTTGGCCTTCTGCCCGGACACGCGACGATGCAGAAACGCCTGGCCCGGCTCGCCATGCAGCGTGTTGAAAGCCGCCACGGCACGCACACCGGCCACACGTTCCACTATTCGTCGATGACCACTTCCATGCCGCCGGTGCTCACGGCGACGCACGCCACCACGGGCGTGGAAGGCGAAGCGATTTACCGTCACGGCCCGATCACCGCGACCTACATGCACACTTACTGGCCGACGAATCCGGCGGCGGCAGCCGCCCTCTTTCGCGGCGAAACGCCATGACAATTACGCCAATGGACATGCCTACGGAAATAAAAGTACCGCTCGAACTCACATTCACTATCGAGCGCGCCAAACTGCTTCAACCCGTGGGCTCGCCGTGCACGGACGTATGCCGGCTCGACAAAACCACGGGGCATTGCGAAGGCTGCTTCAGAAGCCGTGAAGAAATCAAGGCATGGAAGACCATGGCCGATACCGACAAGCTCGGGCTGTTCGATACCCTCCTTGCGCGCAAGGCAGCGCGATGAAAAAAGGGGCGGCCCGCAAGCCGCCCCTCATCGGATTCAAATTAACGCCGCACCAACCCACAAACGAAGCACTCAAGCCGAAGCGATCCGCCGTGCCGGCACCTTCTCCAATTCACGTTGCGCGAGCACGCCGAAGAGCAAACCGAGCGTGGCCCAGATCACCGCCTGGATACCGATTGCAGCCACGCGGAACTTCCACAGCAGCGTCGCTGAGAACAGCCTCGGCACTTCATCGATCGGCGGCAACGCGAGATACGCCAGCGCCATCAGCACGACATACACGGCAATCGAGATCAGCACTGCGTTCCAGTTACCATGGCGCGCTTGTAGACGACGCTGCAGCCGCACAGCAAACACCGCCACGATCAGCGAGATCGCGACCATGCCGAAAAACAGGGCGGTCCGTGCGCCGATCGTGTCAGGATTGCCCACGGAAGGCGGATTGGGCGGGTACTTGAGGAACGGCACAATCGCTACGGTCACGAAGCCGAACAAACCGAGCAACGCCGACGTGCCGCGCGCGCGCAAAGCGCCAATTCGCGCATACGAAAAGGCGAACACGAGCGAGAACAGGCCGCCCAATGCTGCCCCGAACACGCAGACACCGGTCAGCAAACCCAGCCCCGCTTGCGTGCCGCGACTGACAAGCTCGACGTCGTCGGCAGGATCGTGCTGATGCCCGGCCGCTGCTTCCGCTTGCTCGTGCAGCTTCTCCTGCTGCGACTCGAACGCAATCGCTCGATCAACCGCAGGCTCACCAAAGGTCTTGGCAACGCAAAACCCAAGCAGGCCCGCGACTAGACCCGCGATCATGCCGCGTATCAAAAGGTTTCGGATCATGGTCTGTCTCAGTGGCAGGGAAAGCCGAGCAGATGGCGACCGTCGTGGACGAACTCGTGGATGTACATGCCCTGGAAGATCGAGGTCGCGCCCTGTTCGGCACCGACAAAATAGATCGCGAGCAGCGCAAGCAGGCCGATAAATATGGCCCAGGGCATCACTTCACGCACCGGAATGGGTACGGGTGCATCAAATGCGGGATTGATGCCGGGGAAACTGGCGGATGCGGCAGGATGGTTCATGAACGACTCCAAGGGAATACGCGTCCCGTAAGACAAAAGAAAGGCTGCAGCGGGGGTCTGACTTGCAGATGCTGAAAGAAGGCTGACGTGCTATCCGCCCTATTCGACATCCGCTCACAGTGGCGCGACCGTGCCGGGGTTTCACCGGCTTCCTCGCGCTGCAAGCTTGCCATTCTAAAATGAGTTGGTGGAATGTAAAGCAATCCGTTAATCGAGAGACATGAAAACTGAACTTATCTTGCTGTGTCACGCAACTACGCACGCGATGAAAACTGGCTCGTTTCCGAGTATCGGCGACGCTATTGACGAGCCCGAATTACCCCGTCTCCCGGGACTTGCTTCGGCATTTCGTCCGGACCGAGTCATCACAAGCCCGGCATACGCTGCTATTCAAACGGCTCAAGCGTTCCACATTGCAGCGAATGTTGACACGTCATGGCGCGACCTTGATTACGGCCGGTGGCAAGGTCGTCCTATCCGTGAGATCCACGATGAAGACGCGGCTGGACTGGGCGCATGGCTTTCCGAACCGGGAAGCATGGCGCATGGGGGTGAGAGTCTGGAAGCCCTTCAAACAAGGGTGCGTGGGGCGCTGGAGAGCAATCTGGAGGCCGGAGTCACGCTGGTCGTGACGCATGCAATCGTGGTGAAGACCGTGCTGGCGACAGTCCTGGACGCACCGCTTACGGCAATCTATTGCATGGACCTGGAGCCGCTTTCGGCAATCACACTGACCCGCTCAGGCGACGCATGGCGTCTTCGATGCAAATCTTTCGTGTGATAAAAGCACCGTTGCCTACGCTTGCGTGCGCTCAGGCTTTCGCGCCGCGCGCCATTCGCTGGAGCGTCGAAGAATCGATCGCGCCCGCGCAGATCCTGATCGCTTCTTTCAGTGTGCGGGGGCGGCCCGCTGCGAAATACGCTTCAAGTATCGCGATGGCGCGAAGCCGTTCGCCATTGCCGAGCTTCTCGCCGGTCGCCAACTCGAGCACCGAAATAAAGTACGTCGCCGGTGGCGTAGCGCGGGAAGGCGCCGTTGACGTGGCTACGGGAATCGCATCTGACCACGCCTGTTTCGCAATGGTCGCTACGTCGGACTGGAGGCGCCAATCCACGTCGCTTGCGTCTCTCGCCTCTCTCACTTCCCTCAGTTCAAAATCGTTTCTACTAGTCATCAATCAAGCCCTGAATAATTCTCGGATCATCATGAGATAGTTAGCAAGGACTATTCCAGCTTGAATACGCAAGGCTTTTCCTGCATCGCACGGACGACCCGCCGACGGCCTTTCGCACATGCCGCTCGCTTGCGGGTGGATCATTTGTCTAACCGTCGCCTTCGCTTTTGACGGCCCTGTCGTAACATTCCTGAAATTATCGCGCCGGATAATCGATAATTTGCAGGATTGCCGGTTTTGTATTGCCTGCAGGGACGTGTCAACGCGGTCAATACGCGCAACCAAACGGAGCTTCCCATGATTTCGCAGGATAAACAGCGCCGCTTCGAAGAAGACCTGATCGACAGCTACGACGAAGAACTCGAGATGGAAGTCGACGACCGCATCCTCGACGGCGACGGCGCGCTTTCCGCCGAAGCACGCGAGCAGCGTAAAACCTACTTTCGCGAACTGTTCCGCCTGCAAGGTGAACTCGTCAAGCTGCAGGACTGGGTTGTCGCCAGCGGCCACCGCCTCGTGGTGATCTTTGAAGGACGCGACGCCGCCGGCAAGGGCGGCGCAATCAAGCGCATCACGCAGCGGCTGAATCCACGGGTTTGCCGGGTCGCCGCCTTGCCTGCACCGAACAATCGCGAACGCACTCAATGGTATTTTCAGCGCTACGTTTCGCACTTGCCGGCGGGCGGCGAGATCGTGCTGTTCGACCGCAGTTGGTACAACCGGGCAGGCGTGGAACGCGTGATGAATTTCTGTACCGATGCTGAGTACGAAGAGTTCTTTCGCTCAGTGCCGGAATTCGAAAAGATGCTGGCGCGCAGCGGCGTGCAGATCCTGAAGTACTGGTTCTCGATCACGGACGACGAACAGGAAGTCCGCTTTCAGGCGCGCATTCAAGATCCGTTGAAACAGTGGAAACTGAGTCCGATGGACCTGGAAAGCCGTCGTCGCTGGGAAGCCTATACGCACGCAAAGGAAGTGATGCTGGCGCGCTCGCATATTCCCGAAGCGCCGTGGTGGGTCGTGCAGGCCGTGGACAAGAAACGCGCTCGGCTCAACTGCATTCACCATCTGCTGAGCCAGGTGCCGTATCACGAGATCGACCACCCCACGATCGAATTGCCTGACCGCGTCTTTAACGACGATTACCTGCGGCAGCCGGTGCCCGAAAGCATTGTCGTGCCGGAAATATATTGAGCGGCAGAGGTTTGAACAGCGGCAGGTATTAGCAGTGGCAGGTCTTGTCATGCATGGCATGGACCTGCGGCGGCTTGACATCGCTACGATCCACTTGATCGTGGCGATGCCTGAAGACCGCTTGAAACATGTATTGCGAACTCTTCATGACCACGACGAACGTCACTTGCATCAGGTTGAAATCGAGCGTCACCATCAGGCGCATCAAGACCAACAGCGGTAGTACGACGGCGGGTCGGTAGAGTTGTCGTTCGATTAAGGCTCTCATGACGGCTCCCGTATCCATAGTTTTATTCTACGGACCGGGAGCCCCCGGATAAACCCTCTGTAATCGAAGACACTTGTCGCGCGTTTTGAACAATCGCGCTGACAGTGCTGCGATTAATGCTTAGCGCGACGCGACGCTGGCATCTGAAGCGGACGCAACCGGTGCCGCAGGCGCAGCCGGCATGTCTCCCCAGCCACCGCCGAGTGCGCGGATCAGGTTCACTGTCGACGTCGCCTGCACGCCCGCCAGTTGCACCGCTGCACGCTGCGACTGCAGCACGGTACGCTCGGCATCGATCACGTCGAGGTAATTGACCGCACCTTCGGTGTACTGCGAACGGGAGAGCTGGGCCGCCCGGTTCGACGCGCTCACCGCTTCGGCTTGCGTGCGTGTCTGGTCCTGAAGGATGCGCAGGTCGGAGAGGTTGTCCTCCACTTCCTGGAACGCCACCAGCACCTGCTGCCGATAGTTCGCGACGTCCTCTTCATAGATCGCGCGTGCGTTCGCAAGATTGCCCTTGCGTCGCCCGCCATCGAAGATCGGCAAATTGAGCGCCGTGCCCGCGAACGGTCCAAGCAGGAACGTACGGCTCGACCAGTTGAAGAGATCGCCCAGCGTCGCCGATTCGAATCCGCCCGAACCCGTTATGTTGAGCGACGGGAAAAACGCCGCCTTCGCCACGCCAATCCGCGAATTCGCCGCCGCCATCGCACGCTCGGCCGCCGAGATATCCGGACGGCGTTCGAGTAACGATGAAGGCAGGCCCGGCGGAACCTTGATATCGACAGGCGTTAGCGGGTTGGCCGCCATCGAGAACTGCGACGCCGACTTACCGAGCAGCACCGCGAGGCTGTGCTCGGACGCAGCGCGCAAGCGCTGCACCGTCATGGAGTCGGACTTGGCCGTGGCAAGTTCTGACCTGGCCTGCGCCACGTCCAGCTCGCTGATCTCGCCTTCGTTAAAGCGGTTTTGCACCAGCTTTAAAGCCTGCTCGCGCAGCGTGACGGTACGCGTGAAGACATCGCTTTCCGAATCGAGCTCACGCAGGTTGAAGTAGTTTTGCGCCACGTCCGCCTGCAACGCGAGTTGCACGGACCGGAACAGCGCTTCGCTTTGCTCGGTGTCGGCGTTCGCGGCCTTCACCGAGTCCGACACGCGGCCGAACAGATCCACTTCGTACGACGCACTAGCCTGCGCACGCCACAAAGTCTGTGCCGGTACGTTCCCGTTGGCGGGAAGGAACTGCGACGCCGGCGAAAGCTTCTCACGGGTCGGACCAAAACCTGCGTCCAGCGTCGGGAACAAGCCTGCTCTCGCGGTCTGGTTGATCGCGCGTGATTCCTTCACGCGCGCTGCCGCCGCCTTCAAGTTCTGGTTCGCCTCAAGCGCCTGATGTTCCAGGTCGTTGAGCGTGGGGTCGTTGAAGACCGTCCACCATTCGCCCCGCAGCACCTGCTCCGACGGTTGCGCCGTCTTCCACGTGCCCTGTTCAGAGGGCGCCAACGCCGTTTCCTGCGGTGTTTCCTTGAAGGCTGCCGGCGCGCTTACATCGGGCTTCGTGTAGGTCGGTGCGAGCGAGCAGCCCGCGACGA
>NZ_JAQGMM010000604.1 GCF_028292365.1 Caballeronia sp. | reverse complement strand
CGACCGCATCCCACTCCACACCGTTAATTCCCGATACCCCGAGTTCATCGACACGCGTCAGCATGTGGTGCAGGCCGTGCCCAAATTCGTGGAATAACGTGATGACTTCATCGTGCGTAAAGCACGCGGGCTTGCCGCCAACGGGCGCGGAGAAGTTGCACGTCAGATATGCGACGGGCGTCTGTATGCCCCCTTCACGGCGTTTGTGGCGTGAGCGGGCGTCGTCCATCCAGGCGCCGCCGCGTTTGCCTTCGCGCGCGTACAGGTCCAGATAGAACTGCGCGACGAGCGAGCCGTCCTTGTTTTCAACGCGGAAAAAGCGTACTTCCGGATTCCAGACCGCGGTTTCATCGCGACGGATACTCACGCCGAACAGCGTTTCCGTGACCTTGAACAAACCCTTCAGCACGGCCTCTTGCGGGAAATACTGCTTCACCTCGTTTTCTGAGAACGAATACCGCTGCTGACGCAGGCGTTCGGCGGCGAAGGTCGAATCCCACGGTTGCAGCTCCGGCATACCGAGTTCGGTCGCGGCGAACGCACGCAACTCCATCCAGTCCTTTTCTGCGTGCGGGCGGGCGCGCACGGCCAGGTCTTCGAGGAACGCAACCACTTGCGCCGGCGATTCGGCCATCTTCGGCGCAAGCGATACTTCGGCGAAGTTCTGATACCCGAGCGCGTGGGCTTCTTCGGCACGCAGCTTCAGTTGCTCGACAACGTTCGCTGTGTTGTCCCATTCGAGCTTGCCATTGCCGTAGTTCGCGCCCAATTCAGACGCGCGCGTCACATACGCGCGATACATCGCTTCACGCAGCGGCCGATGCTCCGCGTACTGCATGACCGGGAAATACGAGGGAAAATGCAGCGTGAACTTCCAGCCTTCACGACCTTCTTTCTGCGCTGCGTCGCGCGCCGCTTCGATCACGTCTTCCGGCAAGCCCGCGAGTTCGCTTTCCTTGGTGACGACATACGAAAACGCGTTGGTGGCATCGAGGACGTGATCGGAGAATGCCTTCGACAACGCCGCTTGTTCTTCCTGAACGCGTGCAAAACGGGGTTTTTTATCTTCGGGCAACTCGGCGCCCGACAAACGGAAACCGCGCAACTCATTGCTGAGCATTTTCTTCTGCTCGGCGGACAGCGATGCGTGTTCTTCGCTTGCCGCAATCGCTTTGTATTTCTCATACAGCGCCAGATTCTGCCCGACGCTCGCGGAAAATTCCGTCACACGCGGCAAATTCTCGGCGTGGGCGGCACGCAACTCGGGGGTATCGGCGACGGCATTCAGGTGGCCGATCACGCCCCACGCACGCGACAGCCGTTCACTCGCGCGCTCCACGCTTTCCACGATGTCTCGCCACGTAGCCGGCGTCTCAGGCGCGCTGGCGTGATCGACGGCGGCTCTTGCATCGGCGAGCAAAACGTCAAGCGCCGGCGTCACGTGTTCTGGCTTGATGTCGTTGAAACGGGGCAGGTCGGAGAAGTCGAGCAGGGGGTTGCCTGTGGCTTGGGTCTGAGCCTGATTCGCTTGATTCGCGGTATTCGATGGTGTCGAACTGGACATGACTCTCCCGGTCTCGGATAAAAATGGATGCGACGATGAATGTGACGCCGCGCCTGACACAGCGCGCGATTTCAAAAGTGACGCCGCGCCTGACACAGCGCGCGATTTCAAAAAGTGCGCTTTCTGTATTGTGGGGACGCCTCCGCCGATTCTCAAATCGATTCTGGCTAAGGCGGTGATTTACCCGATCGGCGCGCCGGCTGTGCGTTGTGCCGCGGAATTCCGGCGGCCGGTGCGCCCATCATGCCTGTAAGCACGGAAGGGCGTCGCCCGCTCACATCAATCCCGATCCTGCTGCATCGAGCGTTCGGCCGCTTCAATGGTGTTCACCAGCAGCATGGTAATGGTCATCGGGCCGACGCCGCCAGGCACGGGTGTGATGAAACCGGCCACTTCCTTCACGCCCGCGAAATCCACGTCGCCGCAGAGTTTGCCGTTCTCGTCGCGATTCATGCCTACGTCGATCACTGTTGCACCGGGTTTGACCATGTCGGCGGTCAGGATATTGCGCCGGCCGGTTGCCGCGACGACTACATCCGCGTTGCGCGTCAGCGCGGCCAGATCGCGCGTTTTGCTATGCGTGATGGTGACGGTAGCGCCGGCTTCGAGCAGCAGCATGGCCATTGGCTTGCCGACAATGTTCGAGCGCCCGATCACGACCGCGTTGGCGCCTTCCAACGGGATGTTATGCGCTTCGAACATCTTCATCACGCCGTAAGGCGTGCACGGGCGAAACAGCGGTTTGCCGGTCATCAGCGCACCGGCGTTTTCGACGTTGAAACCATCTACGTCCTTGGCGGGAGCGATAGCTTCGATGACCTTGTGGCTATCGATATGTTTCGGTAACGGAAGTTGCACCAGGATGCCGTGCACGTTCGGATCGTTGTTCAGGTCGTCGAGCCGGGTCAGCAATTCACTTTCGGTGAGTGTGGACGGGAAACGGTCGAACACGGAGTGCAAGCCATTGTCCTGACAGGCTTTTACCTTGTTGCGGACGTAGACCTCGCTGGCGGGATTTTCGCCGACGAGAATGACTGCCAGGCCGGGTTGCTGGCCACGGGCGGTCAGCGCAGCGGCGCGTACGGCGACATCGGCGCGAAGGGTCTTGGAGAGGGCGTTGCCGTCGATGATTTGGGCAGTCATAGGAGGTCTGGGCGGAGGAGAAGTCCGCGATTTTCTTGAAGGGCGCAGGGTCGCAGGAGGCCTGTTGCGCCAGTGTGGCGCGGCGTTGCGGTCGGTTTTTAATTATACCGGACGGGATTTTTGCTGGCGCGGGACAGGCGGGGGGAGGTACCTGGGGGAATGACCGGTTTGGCCTGAGGCCGAGCGGCAAAAAGAGTTGCCCATGAACCGTGAACCGCTCGTACGGCCGAAACCAAAGCAGCTACGCCGAGGAGAAAAATGCCCCTCGGCGTAGCAAAGAGAACAGCTAAACCCTATTGCGCCGACTGCGTCTGCGGCTTGTTGGAAAGCGCCAGCCTGAGCAAATCGGCAACCGTATTCACGGAAAGCTTCTCCATGATATTCGCGCGATGCGCTTCGACCGTCTTGATGCTGATACCAAGATCATCGGCAATCTGCTTGTTCAGGCGCCCCGCAATAATGCGCTCCAGCACCTGATGCTCGCGCGCCGTCAGCTTGCCCAGCCGCTCAGCCGCGGCACGCTGCTGCTGCACGCTGGAACTCTCTGTACGCGCCTTATCCAGCATGCGTTCCACGAGCTTGCGCAACTCGGCTTCATCGAACGGTTTTTCGATGAAATCCATCGCACCCTTCTTCATGGTCGAGACGGCCATCGGCACGTCGCCATGACCTGTCACGAAGATGATCGGCAGCAGCGAATTTTCCGCAATCAGCCGTTCCTGCAACTCGAGACCGCTCATGCCTGACATCCGTACGTCCAGTATCAGGCACGAGATCGCGCCTGAATGGGCGATCGGGAGGTACGCATCGAGGTACGCTTCAGCGCTCGCAAAGCACGAGACGCGGTAGCCATTGGCTTCAAGCAGCCAGCGCAAAGAATCACGCACGGCCTCATCGTCGTCGACGACAAAGACGGTTTCCTGAGTGGTGACTGTGCTCATAGCTCTCCCGTAACAGTTTGTTGTGTGGGTTGATGACTGAGAGCTTCCGGTCCGCTACTGCCTGGACCATCGGCTTCTCCGATTGGCAAACTGCAATGGAATGTGGCGCCCGTTACGTTGCCCGAGGCATCGATATTGTTCACCACCCAAAGACGTCCACGATGCGATTCAATGATCGATCGGCAAATGTTCAAGCCCATGCCCATGCCATCGGACTTGGTGCTGTAGAAGGGTTCAAACAGGCGTTCCGCCGTGGCTTCATCCACACCTGGCCCCTGATCCACCACGCTCACGCAGACAAACCCGCCGTCCACGCGCTGCACGACCACGCGGATCACTGGATCGACGGCGTTCGGCTTGGCATCATGCATGGCTTCTGCGGCGTTTTTCAGCAAGTTCACGAGCACTTGCTCGATCAGCACCGGGTCCACATGGATCACGGGCATACGTGAGCGAATCTCGGTGAGAATGCGAATCTTGCGTTTGCGCGCTTCGATTTCTGCAAGGCCAACCGCGTCCGCAACGATATCCGCCACGCGCGTAGGCTGGCGTTTCGGTTCGCTGCGCTTCACGAATTCGCGAATACGCTTGATGATCATGCCAGCGCGCACCGCTTGCTGCGCCGTTTTTTCTAGCACCGGCAATAGCGCGTCCTGCGTCATGCGACCCGATTTAACCAGCGCGACACAACCCGAACAGTAGTTGTTGATTGCGGCCAAAGGCTGGTTCAGCTCGTGCGCCAGCGATGACGCCATTTCGCCCATCGTCATCAAACGGCTGGTGAA
>NZ_JAQGMM010000599.1 GCF_028292365.1 Caballeronia sp. | reverse complement strand
CAACTGTATGCGCCGTGTCGTTCGATTTAGGAGACGAGTGCGTAAATGCGTTTCAAGGTCGGAGACGGCCCGCGACATGGACGCTGTCGTTGCGTTACGGTGTCGAGCGGCGGCAGTAAAACTGCCGGCTTCTACAACCCGGCTGAAAATTCGCATGGTTTGTAAAATATCCATTTCACTTCCAGATATGTTGGCTGTTTTTGCTAAGAGCTTCACGACAAGTAGTGAGACGCTATTGAGAGAGTTTTACTCGTCGATTGCTACGAATGTCTCGCGTTAGACGACGCGGACGTTTCTGCTCCTCGAGGAAAGCATGAGTGGCTGGATCCGATCTGACGGTATTGCCGCCTGCATCACTTGATATTGGAGACTGTGCCAGCGGATGTCTTTGGCATGTCCCCAAACTTCGCGGTGCACTTCGCGCGATCAATCGCTATCGTGCTAAATGCAGGCATTTGTGGTCTTTGGCGGCCACGCTAGCGGAGGCATCGGGCACGACTTGTCTCTATAGACTTAGGTAGCGTCAGTGACCATGTCGGAAACATGAAACATTCGAATGCCAACTACGTCGCGCAAGGCAACTCCGTGACATTCACTCCGCACCCCGTCCTGAAGGGTATCCCGGTCGAGCAGTTGGGTCCGGACAGTGAGCAGGCCGCCAGTGCGCTATGGCTGTCGTCCACGGAGCTCAGCGCACGACGCGATTCCTGTGGATGGAATGCACGGCTGCTATGACGCGTTGCTCAACGCCTTCCATACGACCTTCGTTGCGGTGCGAAATGCCACCGGGTCGGGACCATTTCGTCCCGACCGCCTTAGAAAAACGATCAGGCCTTGCCAGTGAGAATAGATGAGTGCGCCACGTAAACGGCACTCATCAGGCGCAAGCGCGGGATTTATTTCTGCCACCAGCTTGCTGAAAATCGCTTGGAATTCACCGCTGACCTTGACCATCAGATCACGTATGGACGCTTGATGCTCGGCGAGACACCAGACCTCGAGTGCGAACGGGCTGACTACGTTGTCGGGGCTCGTCAAGGCCGCAAACGTCTCATCAAGCAACGTCTCGAGCCGCGCCTCCGGGGACTGGCGGGCATCATCGGCAAGCAGTTGAAAGCGTCCAATGTACCGCTTCCCCATTTCCTCGATCGTTGACTGCAGCAGTGACTCCCTACTGCCGAAGTAGTGCTGCAAGGTGCTCAGTCGAACCCCTGCATCCGCTGCGACTCGCCGCTGTGTAAACCCGGCATTGCCTTCCGACGCAAACACATGGATCGCGACCTCGAGGATTTCGGGTACTCGGGTCGTCCTGTTGCCACGCTGCCTCGGCGTTTCCTTCGCGCCCTTTCCGCCGATCTCTTCAGACGTAATGCTCATGGTTTCCATCTGTGCCGTCCCTGGTTTGTGGCTGAACGCTTTGATCAGACAGAGCGCGCTTTGCAGTGCGCAAATTCGATTCAAAATTGGTCGATAAACCTATTATATAGGTCAAAGAATAGCTCTTTGCTAAATCGGAATCCGTCGAACAGCAGCTATGTCACGTAAACCATGCACCGGGAGTGTATACCCCTATCATTTGTTGACTTGATAATTGGTCAAGCGACCACTAATATTTGGTCATTGGACCTAGAAAATTGTTTGTTCAACGTCTGATCCTGTTTGGCGCAAACCGCGACGAACGGCACGGGTCTCGACGCACACGGAGTTTTGCGATGATCAGCAACGCAACTACCTTGCATGGCCTCGTTGACAAATGGCTAGGGCCAACCGAAGCAGTTCCAGCCCGGGTCGTGCGACTGAGCCGCAAGGGCGCGAGCCTGACGCGATGCGTTTGCGTCGAAGTGCGCCGGCCTTCGGGTCTGCTCTCGGTTTTATTCTTTCGCCACAGGGATGGGTCGTGGTGCGTGTTTCCCCCTGCGCAGAACCGGCCTTCGATGGGTGTGGACCAGTTTGCGGCGTGAGCTGGAAAACGACTAGCCATGAAAACCATCGAGGCCACGCGCTCACGGGGCGCAAGTCGTCTCGCTGGAACGGGAGGTAACTGATTGGCAATCCGAAATAAGGCTTCGGATATATGTTTCCGCCGATCAGGTTTTCAAGTCAGGATTCGTTGGAGTGCGTTCTATGGCGTCGCATGCCGAGGTAGCGTTGCACCAGTTCCTCATCGCCTGTGAACCCGGCGCAACTGCCCATGTGGCACGCCGCGGAGCTGAAAACCAGGACGTCGAACCAGTCACGCTCGATCACTCGGACTGCGTGCTGGATTGCGGCTCTGATACGAATGTTGAGTGACTGACTCTGATTGCCGGTGTTCATGTTTTCCTCAGTTCGCTCAAGCGCCAGGGACGCATCGTTTGACGAACTTTGCACCGCAGTGGCTGTTCTAGCTGCCCGGATTTACCCGTCCTTGACAGTCGAATTCGAACGGAGCAGTATTGTGTCAAAGGTTCATCCAATGAAACAATATACATTCATGAATTCCTTGGTTTGAACCGGGCCAGCAGCGCCAGGAAGACACGTCGAAAACAGGAGAGGTGACGATGAGCAGCGCACTTGAGGGCCTGAAGGTCCTCGACTTTACCCAGATGATGAACGGTCCTTTCGGCACCATGCTGCTTGCCGATTTCGGGGCGGATGTGATCAAAGTGGAGCCCCCGGCGGGAGACACCATGCGCCTGACGGGAGAAACGTTTCTCGGCGACGACGCCGTGTATTTCCTCACGTTGAACCGGAACAAGCGCAGCGTGGTGCTTGATCTCGCGACAGAGGAAGGTCAGCGCATGGCGCAGGAGATGGCGAAGCAGGTGGATATCGTTGTCGAGAATTTCCGGCCCGGCGTGGCCGAAAAGCTCGGCATCAGCTACGAGACACTTTCGGCGCTGAATCCGCGGCTTATCTACTGCTCGACGTCCGCGTTTGGCCGCACGGGTCCTGACAGCATCCGGCCGGGCATGGACCCGGTCGTACAGGCAATGTCCGGCATCATGCAACTGACTGGCGATGACCGGACGGGGCCGTTGAAGACCGGCATGCCGTACGCGGATCTCATCACGCCCTTGCTCTCGACAATCGGTGTGCTCGCCGCGATCCAGGCGCGCAACACGACAGGCCGCGGCCAGCGTATCGACCTGTCGATGCTTGACGCGACCATCTTCAGCATGATTCCCCGCGATGCCTACTACTTCGCGACGGGCGAGACACCGGGCCGTATCGGTAATGCACATTGGCAGATCGTTCCGTACAACACGTACCGCACCTCCGATGACCGTCACGTGATGGTCATCGCGCACACCGACAAGTTCTGGCGTGTGCTGGCATCGGCGGTCGATGCACACGAACTGCTTGCAGACGAGCGTCTCAAGACAAAGGACGGGCGCCTGGCGCACCGCGATATCGTCGATACGGGTCTTTCCCAGGCGTTCGCTAAACAGCCGCTCGCCCACTGGAACGAGAAGCTGCTGGAAGCGCAGGCCATGTTCTCGCCAGTCCTGAACTTTCAGGAAGTGTTCGAGGACCCGCGCGTACAAAAGGACCTCGTCGTGGAACTCGATCACCCGAACGCTGGCAAGTTCAAGGTCGTCACGAATCCGATTCGCCTGTCAGACACGCCGACATCAATTTCCCGGCCGCCGCCCACCCTCGGACAACACACCGACGAAGTCTTGCGTGAGTTCGGTCTCCTCGTGTCGCAAGCATCGCAAGATGCTGCAGCCGTCGGAACCGAATGATGCCCGCCATGAACTCCGTTGCCTACACGCGGGCCGATAGCGGATTGCCTGAGCTTGGCGTTCACGAACCGCCCTTGAAAGGCGTGCGAGTACTCGATTTGTCCCGGGTTCTCGCCGCACCGTTCTGCGCGATGATGCTCGCAGACCTGGGGGCAGACGTGACCAAGGTCGAGCACCCGAAGGGCGGTGATCAGACACGCCACTGGGGCACGGCGATACAGGGTGGCGAGCGCACCTATTATCTGGCCATCAATCGCACCAAGCAGTCGATTGCCATCGACTTCTCGAAGCCCGAAGGCGCCGAGCTCATCAAGGCGCTGGCCCGCGACAGCGACATCCTGGTCGAGAACTACCTGCTTGGCACGCTCGAACGTTACGGGCTTGGCCCGGAGGCGCTGCGGGCGGAAAACCCGAAGCTGATTTACTGCTCCGTCAGCGGCTATGGCCGCACTGGCCCGAGCGCCCAGCGGCCGGGCTACGACTCCGTGATCCAGGCGGAAAGCGGCCTGATGTCGATCACGGGCGAGCCCGACGGGGAGGCATCGAAGGCCGGCGTGCCGATCTGCGATATCACGGCGGGCATGTATGCGACCCAGGCGATCCTCGCCGCGTTCGTGCGCATGTTGCGCAATGGCCGCGGGGAGACGATCGACATCGCGCTCTTTGACTGCACGCTCGCTAATCATGTCTCGGTAGCCGCGAACGCGTTATTGCTCAACAAGGAGCCGGGGCGCTTCGGCAACAGTCACGCCGACATCATCCCGCAGGGCCTTTACCACACGTCCGATGGCCCGATCATGTTTCACGTCGGCAGCGATGTGCAGTTTGCACGCTTCTGCTCCGATGTCCTTGATATGCCAGGGCTCGCCTCGGACCCGCGCTTCGTCGACAACGACGCACGCCGTGCGAACCGCGACGCGCTCGACGAATTGATGTCCGCACGTCTTCGGACCCGTTCGCGTCACGAGTGGATACCGCTCTTCAGGGGCGCGGGCGTGCCTGCGGGCCTCGTCCAGAACGTGCTTGAGGCACTGAATTCGGCGGAGTCGAAAGCGCGCGGCATGGTGAGCGAAATTGACCACCCGACCGCGGGCCGTATCAGCCTCGTGAGCTCGCCGCTGAAGATGCAGGAAAGCTCGCTGGCGCCGCCGCTCGCGCCGCCGCTGCTCGGCGAGCACACGGACCGGATTTTGTCCGGGCGGCTCAACCTGGATGCTGCCGCCATTGCCCGCTTGCGGGCCCAAAACATCGTAGCTTGAAAGGAGACCTTTGATGGACGACCTTAACGCCGCTGCACCGGCCTTTCCAATGCGCCGTTGTCCGTTTGCCCCGCCGCCTGAATACGCCGAGATCCGCGAGAACGAAGGGCTTTCCCGGGTCACCATGCCCGATGGTTCGCTGGCGTGGATCGCGACTCGCTACGACGACGTGCGCGCGATTCTCGGCGACAGCCGCTTTTCCACAGTGCCGTCGACGCCGGGTTATCCGTTCATAGCGCCCGCTCGCGCGGCGTTGCTCAAGAACGAGTTTCCGCCGACGATCATCCGGATGGACTCGCCCGAACACACCAAGTACCGGCGGATGCTCTCGAAAGAGTTCATGGTCCATCACATCGAAGCGATGCGGCCTGAATTGCAGCAGACGGTCGACACCTTGCTGGACGAGTTCATCGCCAAGGGGTCACCCGCGGACCTCTTCGAGGATTTCGCGCTGACGGTGCCCACCACGGTCATCTCGCGGATGCTGGGCGTGCCTTATGAGGATCGCGACTTCTTCCAGGAGCGCAGCAAGGCGAAGCTCGACCTGACGGCTGACCCGGAGGTGCCGATCCGGGCCGGCGCGGAAATGCGCGAATACCTGGATCGCCTGATCACCGAGAAGATGGTGCATCCGGGCAACCGAAGCGATCTCATCAGCCGCCTTGTGATGAGCCAGGTCGTACCGGGACACATGACACGCGAAGAAGCGCTCGCCACCATCGAGCTGCTGCTGATGGGTGGCCACGAAACGACCGCCAACATGATCGCGCTCGGCACGCTGTCGCTGCTGACGAATCCCGATCAGAAAGACGCGCTCGTCGCCGATCCGTCACTCGTGCGCAATACGGTCGAGGAGATGCTGCGCTTTCACACGATCGTGCATTACAACGGACCGCGCGTCGCCCTGGAAGATGTCGAAGTGGCCGGCACGCTTATTAAAAAAGGCGAGGGCGTGCTCGCGCTGATCACGGCGGCGAATCGGGACCCGAAGGCGTTTGCCGAACCTGACAAATTCGACATTCGCCGCCCGGCGCTGCACCACGTGGCGTTCAGCTACGGCGTGCACCAGTGCCTCGGGCAGCCGCTCGCGCGCGCGGAGTTACAGATTGTCTTCTCGACGCTCTTTCAGCGCTTGCCGACACTGCGCCTCGCGGTCCCCGTCGAAGAAATAAAGTTCCGCTACGACGCATTCGTCTACGGCGTGGATACATTGCCGGTCGAGTGGTGACCGAGCGGTGACAGGACAAGCCCGCGCACCCCGTGCGAGCGTGAAGAAAGCATCAGGAGACAGACATGAGAATCAAGGTTGACGCGACGAAGTGCATTGGTGCCGGCTTGTGCGTGGTGGCCGCGCCGGAAGTCTTCAGCCAGAACGAAGATGACGGCCTTGTCATCGTTCTTCAGGAATATCCGCCGCAACACCTGCATGAGGCCTGCCGTGAAGCCGCGCGGCTTTGTCCGGCGCTCGTGATTTCATTCGACGAGTGACATTCGGGAATCCGGCGCGCTTCACCTGCGCCGGCGGCGTAACACGTTTGCAAAGGTCGTGACATGAAGGACGCGGGAATCTTGATTATCGGAGCAGGGCAGGCCGGCTATCAACTGGCTGTGTCGCTGCGCGATGCCGGCTACGAGAAGCGCGTGATGCTGATCGGTGACGAACCAGATCTTCCGTATCAGCGCCCGCCGCTGTCGAAGGCGTTTCAGAGCGGCGACTGCGAGGCCGAGCAGCTTACGTTCCAGACGGAAGCCTTCTATGCGAGCCGCAATATTGAACTGATGCTCGGCGTGCGGATACTGCACGTCGACCGGGAACGCCGTCAGGTGACGACGGGCGACGGCCGGTGCATTGAATACGACCATCTTGTCCTGGCGACGGGCGCGCGCAACCGCCTTCTGCCGGGTTGGGGCCGCACGACCACTGGTTTGCTGACCTTGCGTACGTTGCACGACGCACGCGGACTGCGTGAGGCGCTCAACCGCTCGAAGCAGGCCGTGATCGTCGGAGCGGGATTTCTCGGGCTCGAGTTCGCCGCGGTGGCGGCCAAGCGCGGGGTAGTGGTGCGGGTGATCGAGGCAAGTTCGAACCTGATGAGCCGCGCGGTCAGTTCGGCCGTTGCCGACGCTTTTCGCGAACACCACGAGTCGCTCGGAACCACCTTCAGTTTCGATCGTGGCGTGACGAACATTTGCACGGAGGCGGGTCGCGTCGTGGGCGCACAGACGACCGACGGCATGCTGCATGAAGCCGACCTGCTCGTGGTGAGCATCGGCGTGATTCCGAATGTGGAACTCGCGAAAGAAGCGGGCCTCGAGATCGCGAACGGCATCGTCGTCGATATGAACCTGGCGACAAGCGATCCGTCGATTTCCGCGCTCGGTGATTGCGCGGCGTTCCCGTCACGCTTTGCGAACGGCCACTGCCGGATCGAATCGGTTCAGAACGCGGTTGACCAGGCGCGTTATCTCGCACAACGGCTGACCGGGCACACGCATGGTTTCGAAGCCGTCCCGTGGTTCTGGAGCGATCAAGGCGGCGTGAAGCTGCAGATCGCCGGAGTCGCAATGGGCCGCGCCGACGAGGTGGTCCTGCGCGGCGACCGGGCCGGCCTGAAATTTTCAGCTTATGGCTTTTTGAAGGGACAACTCGTCGCGGTCGAGTCGGTCAATCGCCCCGCGGATCACATGGCCGCACGGCGCCTGCTTGCCGCCGATGCGCCCGTCACCCCGGCACAGGCTGCCGACCCGCAGTTCGATCTGCGAACGCTGCTCCAGCCCGTTGCCTGAACAATCCAGGAGGTTTAAACGATGTCGACAATCTACGAAGGCCTAGGCGAGCGAAGCGCGAGCTTCATCCGTGGCACGCATCAACTGCTGATCGGTGGCCGCTGGGTCGATGCGCAGTCGGGCAAAACCTTTGACGTCTTCGATCCGGGCACGGGCGAGGTCGTGGCACGTGTTCCTGAAGGGGACGTGGAGGACATCGATCTGGCCGTGCACGCGGCGCGACGCGCCTTCGAGACCGGCGACTGGGCGAAGATGAAACCCGCGGACCGCACGCGCGTGATGTTGCGACTCGCTGACCTGATCGAAGATCACGGCGAGGAACTGGCCGAGATCGAAGCGGTCGATAACGGCAAGCCACTGGCGGTCGCGCGGCGCGGCATTGCGGGAACGGCGGAGATGCTGCGCTACATGGCCGGCTGGGCGACCAAGATGAATGGCGAGTCGGTGAACGTCTCAGTGCCGGGCGAATGGCACGCGTACACCACGCGCGAGCCGGTCGGCGTCGTGGGGCAGATCATTCCGTGGAATTTCCCCCTGTCGATGGCAATCTGGAAGATCGCGCCCGCACTGGCGACCGGCTGCACCGTCGTGCTCAAGCCCGCTGAACAAACGCCGTTGAATGCACTGCGGCTCGGGCGGATCATCCAGGAAGCGGGCATCCCGGATGGCGTCGTGAATATCGTCACCGGCTTTGGCGCCACGGCGGGCGCTGCACTCGCCGCGCACCCCGATGTCGACAAGATCGCCTTCACGGGTTCGACGCAAACGGGCAAGCGCATCGTCCAGGCCGCGCTTGGCAACCTCAAGAAAGTGTCACTCGAACTCGGTGGGAAGTCACCGGTGTTCGTCTTTCCCGATGCCAACCTCGACCTCGCGACCACAGGTGCGGCGAACGCGATCTTCTTCAATAGCGGTCAGGTCTGCTCGGCCGGATCGCGGCTCTTCGTTCACAAGAAGGTGTTCGATCGCGTGGTCGAGGGCGTGATCGAGCACGGCGACAAGTTGAAAGTTGGCCATGGTCTCGCGCCCGATAGCCAGGTAGGTCCGCTGATTTCAAGTCAGCAGATGCAGCGCGTCAACGCCTATATCCGCCAAGGCGAGGAGGAGGGCGCCCAACGCATGGGTAGCAAGACTGCGCCGGATAACGGCGGATATTTCGTCCGTCCGACGGTCTTCGTCGACACGTCGACCAGCATGTCGATCTATCGCGAAGAAATATTCGGACCCGTGGTCTGCGCCATGCCCTTTGACGACGAGGATCTCGAGGCCATCGCCGCGGAGGCGAACAACAGCGAATTCGGCTTGTTCGCCGGCATCTGGACGCAGAACCTGAGCCTCGCGCACAAGCTCGCGCGGCGCATCAAGGCGGGCTCGGTCTCCGTGAATGCCCACATGGTCAATGAACCGGCGTTGCCGTTCGGCGGATACAAGCAGTCGGGATGGGGCCGTGAACGTGGGCGCGAGGTGCTGGACCTGTACACGTCGGTGAAAAGCATTGCGATCAATCTCGACTGAATGCGAAGACGGACTACAAGACCAATATGACGACATTCTTCGACTACATCATTGTCGGCGGCGGCTCGGCCGGCTCGGTGCTCGCCAACCGTTTGTCGGCGAATCCCGCCACGCAGGTGCTGCTCTGCGAAGCGGGCGCAGACTTGCCGAACGACAAGCTGCCGGCGGCGATTCTGGACAGCTACCCGGGCACTGCCTATCTGAACCCGGGCTACTTGTGGCCGGACCTGCGTGTGACGACGGTTGCGCCAACCGATGCAACCACGGCGCCGCGCAAATTGCGCAAGTACGAGCAAGCCCGCATCCTGGGCGGAGGCTCATCGATCAACGGACAATTCTTTAACCGCGGCGCGCCCAGTGACTACGACGACTGGGAAGCACGCGGCGTCAAGGGCTGGAGCTGGGAGAGCGTGCTGCCGTACTTCAGGAAGATCGAGCGAGACATCGATTTCGACGGTCCCCTGCACGGCAAGTCAGGGCGCATTCCGGTGCGCCGCATTTTTCCCGATGCATGGCCGAAGCACGCCACGGCCATTGCCGCCGCGTTGAAGGAGTCAGGTTACAGCTACTTGCCGGACCAGAACGGCGAGTTCAGGGATGGCTATTTTCCCATTGCAATCTCGAACCTGGACGAACGCCGCGTGTCGGCCTCGATGGGCTATCTCGATGCGCAAACCCGCGAGCGCCCGAACCTGACAATCTGGACCGATACCGAGGTCGCCGGCCTGCTGTTCGAAGGCACACGATGTTGCGGCATCCGTATCGAAGCGCCGGACCGGCCCGCCACCGTGCGGGCAGGCGAGGTCATCCTGTCGGCGGGCGCGCTGCAGTCGCCGGCCATTCTCATGCGCTCGGGCATAGGTCCCGCTGCGCATTTGCGCGAGCACGGGATTCCGGTTGTCGCGGAGTCGCCCGGGGTCGGGCAGCATCTGATGGAGCATCCGTCGATCGCGCTGGCATCGTTCATACGCAAGCCCGCCCGTGTGAATGGATCAACCCGCAGGCACATCCTGCTCGGCTGGCGCTATTCCTCCGGCATGGGAGGCGCACCGGGCGGTGACATGTTCGTGTCGGTCGTCACGAAGACATCGTGGCATGCGGTCGGCGAGCGCATTGGCACGATGCTGATGTATGTGAACAAGCCGTTCTCCCATGTTGGCGAGGTCAAGCTTGCCTCCGCTGACTGGCGCGTGGCGCCCTCGATCGATTTCAACTTTCTCTCGGACGAGCGCGATCTCGACCGGCTTGCCGACGGCTTTCGCCGGATGGCGGCGGTGCAGGCGCTCGCGGCCGTCAAGGACGTGACGGCCGATCCGTTTCCGGCGAGCTACAGCGAGAAGGTTCGGCAGGTGGCGCTCCTGAGCCGGCGCAACAAGGTGATCACCGACGTGCTGGCTGCCTTGCTCGATGGTCCGCCACCGCTGCGACGCCTGCTGATGACGCGGGTGATAGCCGGTGGCGCGACGCTCGCAGACCTCCTCGCCGACGACGCGGCACTGCGCGAGTTCGTGCGCGGCGCATGCGTGGGCGTATGGCATCCGTCGTGTACCTGCCGGATGGGCGCGGACGACGACCCGCTTGCCGTGACCGACCATCAGGCACGCGTGCGAGGCGTGCAGGCTTTGCGCGTCGTCGACGCATCGATCTTTCCGCATATTCCGAGCGGCAACATCAATTTCCCGACGATGATGGCCGCGGAGAAAGTCGCTGACGTGATGGTCAAGCAGGTCGCGGCCGCAGCGGCGCATATGGCCTGATTGCACCGCTGTGTTTCCGGCGCTTACGTTGCGGCCTCGCCGGGAATCAAGCCGGGGATCAATACGGCGCGTCCGCGGATTTTGCCGGCCTGCAAGGCGTCGAACGCGCTAATCGCGTCGTCAAGGGCAAAACGCGTGACGAGGGGCCGGATGTCGCCGCGCTGTGCGAGGGCGATCACGGCGGCGAGGTCGCCATAGGTTCCGCCATAGGGGCACATGAGGGACACCCCGCGCGGCAATGCGTTGCCTGCCGAGCGCGCAACGAACGGATAGGTACCGCCTGAGAGCCCCACGACGCGAATCGCGCCGTATCGGCCGACGAGTGAGGCGGCAAGCTGCAGCGTCGCATCGGTACCGACGAAATCCAGCACGACATCGGCACCGAAGCCTTCAGTCATCCCGATGATCTGTTCGGCCAGATCCGGCTGGTCCGAGCGCAGCGTGTCATCGGCCCAAGGTCGCGCCGCATCGATCGCCTCTTGCGAGATGTCCATCGCCACGATTCGAGTTGCTGTTGTCGCACGAAGAATCTGCGCCGCAAGATTGCCGAGCCCGCCCAGCCCGATGATCACGGTGGTCGAGCCCGGATGCAAGAGATCGTGGCAAGTGCGGATCGCGTGATAAGGCGTGAGTGCCGCGTCGGTCAACGTGGCGGCGATTGCAGGATCAAGATCTCCGATTGCAACGAGCGCACTAGCCGGCGCGCTGACGTATTCGGCCATGCCGCCATTTTTCGTCACGCCGGGAGTGGGCGGCGGGTTCAGCCTGCCGCCGGTGCGCCGGCAGGCGTTCTGCCGGCCGGCGAGACATGCGCTGCATGCGCCGCATGACCAGCACGGATGAACTACCACGCGCTCTCCACGGCGCCATTGCGTCACGCCTGCTCCGATGTCTTCCACCACGCCCGCGATTTCATGTCCGAGTGTCGTGCCGTCGGGCGTGCGCGAGTCGGATGCGCTGCGGATGTGCAGGTCGGTCTGGCACAGGCCCGCTGCCAGCACGCGTAGCACGACCTCGCCGGCCGCCGCAGCGGGAACCGGAAGCAGGGTCAGCGCTACATGCCCAGGTTCCCGCAACTGCACGCCATGCATGGTATGAGCGCATTGCATCTTCATATTTGTCTCCTGAAGTGAGCGACGCCTGAGGCATCAAAGGCCGGCGTCCGTCATAGAAACCACTGTACAGACGAAACCGGCACGGCCTATCCAAGGTTAAACCCCGAGCCGAGCTTTCTTGACATTGGGAATCAAGCGACCATATGATAAACGCAAAGGTTCATCCAATGACAAATAAACCAAGCCGGGTAATCGGCTGAGTGAGTACTGGAGAAGACATCCATGAACACGTCGAGATGCGCGGCCCGTTTTAAATCGAGTTCAGCACTGAAGTCCGGTTGGATGAAGGTGGCGGGACTGATGACAGTGGCGAGTGTCGCCGCCGTCGTCGCACTTCCGGCGCGAGCCGCCGATCCGATCCTGATTTGTTCAATCGATGACCGTAGCGGTGCGGCAGCGGATACAGGCACTCAGGGTTACCAGGGCGTGATGATGGCGGTTGACGAAGCCAATGCCGCGGGTGGAATCGGTGGTCACCAGGTAAAGGTGATCGCCTATGACGGCAAGACCGATCCGCAATTGACAGCGACCTTTGCGTCACGCTGCGCCGAGGACGACAAGGGGCTCGTGATCATCGGAGGGAATCCTTCAGCGCCCGCAGCGGCGATGATTCCTGTCGCGACGGAGAATAAGATCCCCTACTACATGCTGTCGGCTGGCACGGACGCGCTAACTGATCCGCCCGCGACGTATAACTTCCGCTTCGGTCCGGCGAATCGCCAGGACGCGGCGGCCATTACTGACCTGCTTGTGCAGCAGGGATTCAAGCGGCCGGCGATTATCAACAACTCGCTGCCCTTCGGTACCGACGGCGCACGCGCGACGACCGCCGCGCTCAAGAAAAAGAATATCGCGGTAGTGGCGCAGCAAACCTACGATGTGAACGCGACTGACCTGTCGCCGCAGCTCACAACCCTGCGCGACGCCAAGCCCGACGTGCTCCTCGTATTCCCATACGCAGCCGATGGCGCGCGCGTGCTGCGCACTGCGCACCAACTCGACATCAAGGCGCCGATCATCGTGTCGCGCAGCGCGCTGCTCGATACGCTGCGCAAGCTCGCAGGGACGGCCAGCGACGGTGTGCTGATTCCGAATACCGTCGACCCGTCGCGCCCCGACGTGCAGAAGTTCTTCACGGCCCTCAATGCGCGGTTCGGGCCGCATCAGCCGACGCTTTATCCGGTCATCGGCTATGACGCGGCCAAAGCGGCACTGCAAGTCATCGCGACGCCAGCGGTGCTCAAAGCGATCGACGCCGGCAACATTGAAGAAGCGCGCAAGGCGTTTCGCGACGGCACGGAAAAGCTTACGCAGTTCAAGGGGCTTCAAGGAGAGCAAAACGCGAGTTACCACTTTGGGCCGCAACAGCATCACGGCTCGCCTGATCAAAACTGGTACGTCTTCATTCTTGTCGCGGACAACGGGACTCGGCTCGTCAAGCCCGACCTGAGCAAGTTCAAGCCGCTTTAACTGCTGACGTGACCCCGCGAGGGTCGCAACGCGCTTCGCCTTGCCCTCTAATACTGGCATACGCAAATGGATAAAATCAGTGTCTTACTGCTCGCTGGCCTGACCAACGGGAGCGTCTACGGACTGATCGGACTGTCGCTATCGCTGATCTACGGCACGAATCGGGTGATCAATTTCGCGCAGGGAGATTTCGTGATGGTCGGCGCGATGTCTGCGATCCTCTTCATGGTCACCTACAGCTTGCCCACGCCCGTCGCGCTCCTGGCTGTGATTGCCGTAGTGCTTGTCTGCGCGCTTGCGCTCGAGTTCGCGGTGTATCGCCCGCTCGTGCGGCGCGGTGCGCCGCCGCTCACGATCATGATCGGCACGCTGGCGGCCGCGATCATTGCAAGTGGGATTGCGTTGCTGATCTGGGGCGCCAACCAGCTTTACGTGCCCAACATCCTGTCTCTCGATCCCATCACCCTTGGACCGCTGACGACCAATCTTCAGCAGCTTTCGATCATCAGCGCGTTCGTTATCTTTCTTCTTGTCACGTGGTTCTTGCTATATCGCACGAGCTTCGGCCTGTGTGTGCGTGCAACCGGAGCGAACCCGCGAGTTGCGCAGTTGATGGGCATCCGCTCGTCGCGCATTGTCCGCTTCGGTTTCATGTTCAGCGCATTCGTGAGCGGCATCTCGGGCGTGCTGATCGGGCCGCTCCTTGGCGGTCAGGTGTCAATGGGGGTGGCGCTGACGGTCAAGGGCTTCATGGCCGCGATACTCGGTGGTCTCGGCAGCCCGTTCGCGGCAGCGGCCGGCGGCCTCGTGATCGGTTTGCTGGAGACGTTCGTCGCCGGTTACGGCAGCAGCCTGTATGCCGAACCCATCATCTTTCTCCTCATTCTTCTGGTCCTGCTGATCCGTCCTTTCGGACTCCTGGGCGACTTCGAGGCGGTCCGGCGATGATTAATCCATCTACCCGATCCCCTGCGTGGCAAGCACGGCTGCCGTTCGTCGCGTTCCTGGCGGTTGCGCTTGCGGCGCCGGCGCTGCTCACGAGCGGCTTCCAGTTACGGCTGGTCTCGCTGATCTGCATCTACGCAATCCTGAGCATGGGTTTCAATCTCCTCTACGGCTACGCGGGACAGATCGCCATGGGTCACCAGGGCTTCTTCGCCATCGCGGCGTATGCGTACGCGCTGTTGCAGCTCAAGGCAGGCCTGCCGGTGCTGGCGGCGCTGCCAGTCAGCCTGGTGATCTGCGCGCTGGTCGCGGTGATAATCGGCGTGCCCTTGCTCAGGCTGCGTACGCATTACCTCGCCATGGCGACGCTCTGTTTCGGGCTCGTCATATCGGGGGTGGCCAATCGCTGGATCGACGTGACGGGCGGCACGGGAGGCCTGCTGATTCCGTCGATCACGATCGGCGATAAGACTGTGGACCGCATGACGCTGTACTACCTGATCGTGGCCGCGACCGCGCTTGTGCTGGCCTTGCAGAACTTCATCGTCTCGAGCCATCTTGGCCGCTCGCTGCAGGCGATTCGCGACGACGACAGGGCTGCTGCCGCACTCGGTGTCAACGTGGCCGTGCAGAAGCTGCGCGTGTTCGTGCTGAGCGCGGTTATCGCCGGATTGGCGGGTATCGGTTTCGCCGTGGTCAGCCGGCAGGTCAGCCCGAGCATGGGCGAATTTCCCGTGCTGGTATCGATGCTCACCATTGCGGTCGTCGGCGGCCTTGGCACGCGCTACGGGCCGATCCTGGGTTCGATTGTCGTCGTGATCGCGCCGCAGTTCCTGACTCGCTTTGGGGAAATGGAGACGCTCATGTACGGCCTGTGCCTGCTCCTGTTCCTGATCTTCATGCCACACGGTTTGTCGGGGATGATCACGTCGCTTGGCCGAACCCTCAGCGGCAGGTTGGCGCGGCGGGCGCCGCCGCGCCTTGCGCCCAAGCACGCCGTCAAGAAAGGAGTGGGACGATGAGGACTCACACTGCATCGCGAACGCCCATTGAAGCGCCGCAGCTCATGTCAATCCGCGGCGGCATAAAGCGTTTTGGCGGTCTGGTGGCTGTCGACAACGTGTCCTTCGATGTGCGGCAGGGGGAAGCGGTCGGGCTGATCGGGCCGAACGGCGCGGGCAAGTCAACGACCTTCAACCTGATCACGGGCGTCGATGGCCTGAGTGCCGGCGAGATCTTCTTCAAGCAGGAAAACATCACGAAAACGCCGCTGCATCGTCGAAGTGCGATGGGCATGGCCCGTACGTTCCAGATCGTGCGGCTGTTCAGCGGACTCACTGTGCTCGAGAATGTGATGCTCGGATTTCATCCGCAACTGGTCGACGGTTTCATCCCGTCGCTACTGCGCTTTCGCAAGGTCGCGGCCGACGAGCGTCGCTGTGCGCAGCGCGCGATGGAACTGCTGCAGTTCGTCGGCCTCGCGCCGCGTGCGGACGACCTGATCGCGCATCTGCCGCACGGGCAGCAACGTCTTGTCGAAATCGCGCGTGCGCTTGCGAGCGAGCCTGGCATCCTGCTGCTCGACGAACCGGCCGCGGGTCTCAACGACGAAGAAACGGCGGGTCTCGGGCGCATGCTGCGCATGCTCAACGACGACGGACTGACCATCCTGATCGTCGAGCACGATATCGGATTCATCATGGGGCTATGCCATCGCATCGTCGTGCTCGATCACGGCGCGAAGATCGCCGAAGGAAACGCCGCGTCGGTTCAGAGTGACCCGAAGGTGATCGAGGCGTATCTGGGAACCGGGGGCGCACATGCTAAAAATTGAGGGACTGCGTGCCGGCTACAAGGGCACCGAGGCGTTGCACGGCATCTCGCTTGAAATACGCCAGGGCACGATCGTCGCAGCGGTCGGCGCGAACGGCGCCGGCAAGTCCACGCTCATCAATACGTTGTCGCGGCTCGTCGATGTGAACGCCGGGGCCATCACCTTTGACGGGCAGGACATCGTCAGGCTGTCGGCGCCGGAAGTGGTGGAACTCGGCATCGTTCAAGTGCCCGAGGGCCGTCAGCTTTTTTCTGCATTGACGGTCACGGAGAACCTGCGGCTCGGTTTCCACCGGTTGCGGCGACACCGCGCTTCGGCGCTTTTTCGCGAGCGCCTCGACTATGTGTACGACCTTTTCCCGAAACTCAAGGAGCGCGCCGATCAACGCGCTGTCACGCTGAGCGGCGGAGAGCAGTCGATGGTGGCAATAGGGCGCGCGCTCATGGCTGATCCGAAGCTGTTGCTGCTGGACGAACCGTCGCTCGGCCTCGCGCCAATCGTGGTCGAGCGCATGTTCAACGTGCTGCAGGTATTGCGGCGAAGCGGGCTGACCATTCTTCTCGTCGAACAACATGCCGACGAAGCGCTGGCGCTTTCAGATTACGGATACGTGCTGTCGGTCGGCAACATTGCGGCGGAGGGAACCGGCGAATCGCTGCGCAATCACGAATCGATCCAGCAAGCCTATCTCGGCTAACACCCATAGGGAGAACGCATGATGCCGAACGTGTCGTTGAGCGCGGACTTCGCAATCGTCGGGGGCGGGCTTGCAGGGCTTGTCGCCGCCAATCGCGCGACGGAACTTGGATGTTCAGTCATCCTTCTGGAAACCGGCCGCGAACCCCTTTATCCTGCTAATTCGCGTTACGCGGGCGGGGTTTTTCATATCGCCTTTCGCGATATCGCGGCTGCGACGGAGGTCTTGCAACAAGCGATCGTCGAAGCGAGTGAGGGCTTGCGCGACGAAGCACTCGCGCACGCAATGGCGAAGGACGGCGTGCGCGTCGTCGACTGGCTGGCAGGGCACGGCGCAGAGTTCGGGCGCGGCGGCGAGTATCCATTCATGGGCCACATGCTCATGCCGTTCAGCTTGCGGGAGACCGGTTTTCAGAATCACTGGCGAGGCAAGGGTGGTGATCTGCTGCTGCAGCGGCTGGAAGCCAACTTTGCGGCATCCGGCGGACGCTTCATTCGAGACGCGCGGGCACGCGAGCTGCAAATGACCGGTGGACGATGTTCGGGCGTGCGCGCACAAACCGGGCAGGGCGAAGAGCTGTTGATCGAAGCGCGCGCCGTGCTGTTAGCTGACGGCGGTTTTCAGGGTAACGCCGCCATGGTCCGCGAATACATTTCGCCGCGGCCGGAGCATCTGTGCAAGCGAGGTGCGGGAACAGGCATGGGAGACGGCATCCGCATGGCGCAGGCCGCCGGCGCCGCGGTGACGGGCATGGACAAGTTCTACGGACATGTGCAATGCGCGGGCGCACTGCATGATGAATCGCTATGGCCTTATCCGGTGCTCGACATTGTCGCTTCGTCGGCAATCGTCGTGGACGGTGCAGGAAGACGTTTCACCGACGAGGGCCTGGGCGGCGTCGCGATTGCGAATGCGGTCGCGGCGCTCGATGAACCGCTGTCGTCGTTCGTCATTCTCGATGAAGCCATCTGGTCGGGACCCGGCGGCGCATTCCTGCTGCCGCCGAATCCCGCGCTGGAGCGACTGGGTGTAACAATTCACCGGGCCAACGACATCGAAGCGCTCGCGGCCGGACTCGGCATGCAAGCGCAACCATTAAAGCGAACGTTGCAGGAATATAACGAGGCGCTCGCGGGCGGTCACCTCGACACGCTTTCCCCGCGACGCACGGTCAAGCCCGCGACGCTTGCCACCGGGCCGTGGCCAATCAACGGTCCTGGCTATCTCGCCGTTGCGCTGTGCGCAGGAATGACCTACACGATGGGCGGGGTGGTGATTAATGCAAACGGGCAGGCGCTCGACGAAGCGCATCGCCCGATACCGGGCCTATACGCGGCTGGAGCGACGACAGGTGGAATCGAGGGGGGCGCAAACGCAGGGTATGTGGGCGGCCTTGCCAAGGCGGCCGTGTTCGGTTTGCGTTCGGCAGAAGCCGTGGCTCGCGAACTTGAAGTGTCCGCTTAGTTTCTTCGTTCGGCAGAAGCCAAGCCAAGCGCTTTTCCCCAGGCCTGCGTCTGTCGACCAACTCAGCTTGCGCGTCTGACCTGCTTGATCTCCGTCTGCTGCGAAAGATAGTGCCGTTGAAGTGCCTTCAGATGCGTTTCCATCTCGGTGGCGGCCTTTTCTTCGTCGCGAGCCGCAAGGTACTTGAGCAGGCGCCGGCGCGATGGCATGACCGCGCTGTCCGGCAGCGGAGACACCACTTCCAGTAACTGTTCGTGAATCTCCACCAGCGCATCGGTCAAGATGACCAGCACCGGGTTGCGTGCTGTGCGCGCCAGCAACCGATGGAAATCGAGATTGATCCGCACGCGCTCGTGAACATCGCCTTCGGCCACCGCGAGCTCGCTTCGACGGAAATTTTCGCGCAGGGCTTCGAAGTCCGCCTCGGTCCCGCGCTGGCAGGCGAGGCGCGTTGCCGCCACGCTCACGATGAGCCGCGCCTCAGTGAGGTCCGCGGGACGGATTGCGCCAAGCCGGAAAAGGTCGGCGAACCCGGCGATCACGGCGTCGCCCTGGCCTTCGCGCACAAACGCGCCGCCGGTGGCGCCCTTGCGAAACTCCAGCACGCCAGCCATTTCGAGGGAACGCAAGGCCTCTCTGACCGTGTTGCGACTCAGGCTGAACTGTTCGGCCAACTCGCGCTCGGGCGGCAAACGATCGCCGGGCTGCAGCGCACCGCTTGCCAACTGGCCCCGGATCTGGTCCGCGACTGCTTCGAATGCACGACGCGTCTGCACAGGCGCGTAGGCGTGCACAGGACGCGCGCGCGGTGGCGCGGCGTCTTCGGGGGCAGCTTCAATCTTGGCCTTGGGCGCGCGGCTGCTGGAGTTTGAGGTTTTCAATGATTAATCCATTCATGTGTTGTCGCTTGATGCTACCTCCGCTCGTCCGATTCATCAAGTAAGCATTACGCGACCGGTCATACATAGCCAGCAACCCGCTCCGGTCAGGTTAGACATCCAGGTTCCGTTTGCTTGAAACCTCGCGCTTTCGAGACTTGACATCGCTATGGATTTTGTAGAGTATGTTTCAAAGGTTCATCCAATGGACCAAAAATTAATTGACCGATTTTGTTTGACGCTGTTGGCTTGCTGTCGCCGGATGCGCCCGGCACAGCGGCCCGCGCCATTGATTGATTCGGGCTGCACAACCCCAAGACCCAAGGACCACGCAATGAGTGACGATCTGAGAGACCTGGTTAAGTACGAAGCGAAGGAAGGCCGCGCCTACATCACGTTTTGCCGCGACGAAAAGCGCAACGCGCTGACCTACGAAATGTTCGACCGCCTGATGGAGCACATGGAAACCGCCGAACGCGACGACGACGTGCGCGTGGTCATCTTCCGTGGCGAGGGGCGGGACTTTTCCACGGGGCACGATCTCGCGCAGGTCGGCGGGGCGGAATATGGTTTTTCGAAAGAACCCGGAGCGCGCCGGCCAAGCCAGCGCATCCGCTTGAGTTTCGACAAGCACCACGTAGAGCAGTTTCGCCAGATCCTGTATTGCACCAAGCCCACGCTTTCGCTGGTGCACGGGTATTGCGTCGGGGCGGGGCTGTACATCGTGGAAGCGAGCGATCTCGCGATCGCAGCCGTTGACGCAAAGATTGGTCACCCCGAACAAAAGATGGGCCTCGCGGGCGCTTCGTACATGACGAGCATCAACATCCTCACGATGGGTCCAAAGAAAGCTCGCGAACTGCTGCTGCTCGGCGAAACGATGAACGGGACCGAGGCGGCACGCCTTGGGCTCGTGAACAAGGCCGTGCCTGCGAGCGAACTCGCGGCGGCCGGCGAGGACTGGGCCGAGCGGATCGTTCGCCTCCCGCGTGACGCGATCGCGATCGGCAAGGCGGCCACGCATCTCGCGCTCGACTCGCTCGGCATGACCTCGCAGTTCGTCCACGGTTACGTCATGCACGCGCTCGGCACGAACATCCGTTACGAGCCTGATGAAAACAACTTCATGAAAGAGCGCAAGAAAAAAGGGGTGACCGGTGCGGCGCATTCGCGCGAAACGCGCTACGACGGCGAGACGAAAACGGGTGACTAATTCGCGCTCACCGGGGCCGCGAGCAATCTCCCGGGTAAAACGGATCTAGAGAAAGGAACAGGAAATAACATGCTGACTGAACTTACCGGCTCATCGGCCGTGGTGCTGGGTGGCACAAAGGGAATCGGGCGGGCGGCGGTCAAGAAGCTCGCGCAAAGCGGTGCGAGCGTGGTGATCCAGGGACGCGACGAGGCTGCGGCGCAAGTGCTGATTGAAGAATGCAGCGCGTTTGCGGGCAAGCGCATTTTCGTGAACAGCGACCTGCTGACTTACGATGGCATCGAGCGTGCGGTGGAGGAAGCCGTCACGCGATTTGGCAAGGTGGATATCGTGGTGGCGAGCGGTGGTCCGCGCGATCCGAAGCCCAAGTTGTTCGTTGACATGGCGCCTGACGAAGGCATCGCATGCCTGACCAGCCGCCTGATGCCACGGCTGAACGCCGTCCATGCGGCAACGAAATTCATGCGTGATCAAAAGTACGGAAAGATTGTGCTGATCACGACCGACGCTGCACGCACGCCCACGCCGAGTGAGTCGATGATCGGCGCGGCTGGTGCATCCATCATGTTCCTCACGCGCGCGCTCGGCGTGGAACTCGCGCATCTCGGCATTCGCATCAACTCGGTAGCGACCACGCTCACCACGGGCACGCCGGCTCATGATCGTTTTCTTGCGGCGAGGGATGCCGGGTCGCAGGAAGTCATCGTCAAGGCGTTCACGAAGGCCGAGCAACGCGTGAAGTTCAAACTGAACACCGCGGAGGATCTCGCCGAATACATCCTGTACCTGTCGAGCAAGGAGTCAGATCAGGTTTCGGGATCGACCCTCAGCATCAATGGCGGTCTTTCCTTCCCGGGATATTGATTGTGTTGATTGGCCGGGCAAAACAGCATCGACTGACGGAGTGATTATGCGTCTCAATGAAGAGCAGGTTTCAATTCAGGACTCGGTTCGCCGGATGGTCCAAAAGGACATCGTGCCGCTCGTGGCCGGCATGGAAGAGAGCGACCGTTTTCCGTCGGAACTGGTCCCGATCTTCGGTGACATGGGCCTCCTGCAGTTGTGGCTCCCGGAGGAGTATGGTGGACCGGGCGGCAACCTGAAGACCGTGTGTATCGTCAAGGAGGAGATCGCCAAGGTGTCGCTCGCGGCGGCAACCTTGTGCGGGAACAATTCGATCTCGTTCGTTCTGCCAATCCTGCATTACGGGACCGAGGAACAGAAGCAACGGTGGCTGCCGCTCGCCGCCGAAGGGCGTCTTGTGACGGCGATTGCGGTGACCGAGCCGCAGGCGGGTTCCGACGTATCGTCCATCCGCACGCGAGCAGTGAAGGACGGCGCTTCGTATGTCATCAATGGTCAGAAGAACTGGATCACGTGGGGTGGGTACGCGCATTACGTGCTGCTCTTCGCACGCACGTCGGAGGCGAGCGGATCGGACGGCATCAGCGCGTTTCTCGTTGATACGAAGACCCCCGGTTTTCGCCTCGGCCGCCAGGAACACAAGATGGGGCGCAACGGGGCGCCCAACCACGAACTCTTCTTCGACGACATGCGTGTCGACGCGGACTGCCTGCTCGGCGAGGAAGGACAGGGCTTCAAGGCCTGCATGAAAGTGCTGGATCTAAATCGTCCGACCATCGCGGCTACCTCACTAGGACTTGCCCAGGGTGCGCTTGACGTTTCTGTTGCGTATGCGAAGGAGCGCAAGCAGTTCGGGCGCGCCATTGCAGAGTTCCAGGGCATGCAGTTCAAACTCGCCGACATGGCGATCAAGATCGAGGCCGCGCGCAACCTGCTCTACAACTGCGCTGATGAAATCGACTCGGGCGATCACTCGCGGCTGAACATGATCTCGTCAATCACCAAGTGCTTCGTGACCGATATCGCCATGGAGGTCACGACCGAGGCGGTGCAGGTGCTGGGCAGCTACGGCTACTCGAAGGAGTTCCCGGTCGAGCGAATGATGCGAGATGCGAAGCTCAATCAGATCATTGAAGGGACCAACGAGATTCACCGCTTGATCGTCGCGCGCAGATTGCTGGAGAACTGATCCATGATGAAACCTCAGCGCGCGATTCCAAGCGTTTATATGCGCGGCGGCACGAGCCGGGCACTCTTTTTCCACGAGCACGAACTGCCTCCCGGCGCCGATAACCGCGACCCGATCTTCTGCGCCGCGCTCGGCAGTCCGGACCCCTACGAGCGTCAGCTCGACGGCATGGGTGGCGGCATCACGTCGCTCTCGAAGGTAGCGGTGATCGGGCCGTCTACGCATCCGGACGCGCAGGTCGACTATACGTTCGTGCAGGTCGATCCGCGCCGTGGCTCGGTTGGCTATCGCGGCAATTGCGGGAACATCTCCGCGGCAGTCGGTCCGTTCGCGCTGGAGGAAGGTCTCGTCGATTCGAACGGCGAAGAGACGAGCGTCGTGATTCACAACACCAACACGAAGAAGCTGATTCGCGCGCGCTTCAAGACCATCGACGGCTTCGCAGCTGTCAGGGGTGATTTCCGTCTGGACGGCGTGGCGGGCAGCGGTTCGCCAATCGAACTCGCCTTTCTCGATCCGGGTGGCGCGGCGACCGGCAAGCTATTGCCGACTGGCCGCACGCGCGAGTACCTGACACTCGCCTCGCTGGGCGAAGTGGAAGTGTCGCTAGTCGACGCCTGCAACCCGGTGGTGATGGTAGAGGCTCAGGCGCTCGGCCTGACAGGCGTCGAGACGCCCGCTGAGCTTGCAGCGAACAGCCGCGCGCTCGTTCTCTTCGAGGAGCTGCGCGTGCAGGCTGCGCTCGCCATGGGTCTGGTCACCGATCCCGCCGATGCGAGAACGAAGCTCACCAACCTGCCGCTCGTCGCGGTGCTGTCAAGGCCGGCAATGGTCCGTGAAGGGACGCAGCCTCATGTCGTAGTGCGAATGATTTCGTCGGGCCAGCCGCACAAGGCATCGCCGCTCACGGGCGCAATGTGTCTCGCGATCGCCGCGCAGATTGACGATACCGTCGTGGCGCGGATTCGCTTGCCGCAGTCCGGCGGCGAGCAACGCTTCATCGTCGCGCATGCGTCGGGGCTGCTGCCAGTTGCCGCGCTGGTCGACAAGCTCGAGAGCGGCTACGACGCAAGGGAAGCGATCGTCTACAGGACGGCGCGCCGCCTGATGGATGGCCGCGTCTACATTCCGAATTGAAACGCCCAAGCGAACTGGAGAAACAACGATGAAAGTGGTGGTCGCCGTCAAGCGAGTGCTCGACTACAACGTCAAACCGCGCGTCAGAAGCGACGGCAGCGGGCTCGACCTGGCCAACGCTAAAATGTCGATGAATCCCTTCGATGAGATCGCAATGGAAGAAGCGGTTCGTCTGAAGGAGGCAGGCATAGCGACGGAAGTGATCGCGGTGTCATGCGGCACGACGCAATCACAGGAGACGCTGAGAACGGCGCTTGCGATGGGGGCGGACCGGGCGATTCTCGTCGAGACGAGTGCCGAGCTGCAGCCGCTCGCCGTGGCGAAGCTGCTGAAGGCGATTGTCGACAGGGAAGCGCCGGGGCTGATCCTGCTGGGCAAACAGGCCATTGACGACGACGCGAACCAGACCGGCCAGATGCTCGCCGCACTCGCGGGCTTGCCGCAGGCGACGTTTGCATCGAAGGTGTCCGTTGAAGGCGACCGGTTGATCGTCGCGCGCGAAGTGGATGGCGGAGAGGAGACACTGTCGCTGCCGATGCCGGCAGTCGTCACGAGCGACCTGCGCCTGAACGAGCCGCGCTATGTGAGTCTGCCCAACATCATGAAGGCAAAAAAGAAGCCAATGGAAACGATCACTCCCGACATGCTGGGCGTCGATGTCGCGCCGCGCCTTCAGACCCTGCATGTCGAGGAACCGGCGACGCGCAAGGCAGGTATCAAGGTGCCCGACGTTGCTGCGCTGCTCAGCGCGCTGCGCGACGAAGCAAAAGTCTTGTGAGGAGAACGGCATGGCCATTCTAGTTATAGCGGAACATGACAACCGTGCTTTGTCCGCAGTCACGCAGAACGTCATCGCGGCAGCAAGCCGGATCGACGCGACGCACATTCATGTGCTCGTCGCCGGCAGTGGTGCGCGGGCGGTAGCCGATGAAGTCTTGAAACTCGCCGGCGTGCATACGGTGCTGCTCGCTGATGCGCCGCACCTCGAAGCGCACATCGCCGAGCATGTTGAAGCTACGGTGCTGACCATCGCGAAATCGTATTCCCACGTTTTGCTTGCAGCGAGCAGCCAGGGCAAGAACCTGGCGCCGCGCATCGCCGCGAAGCTTGATGCCGCGCAGATCGGCGACATCGTTGAGGTAGTTGATGCCGATACGTTCAAGCGGCCGATCTATGCAGGCAACGCGATCGCGACGGTGAGATCGGTCGACCCGATCAAGGTACTCACGGTGAGACCGACCGCCTTCGATGCACTCGTTGCACAAGGGTCAAGCCCGTCTGCAAGCGCCCGGCTGGAGGAGATCGCCGCCGCGGCCGATGGCAACAGCGCGCAGCTTGTCAGCCGGACCCTGGCGTCGCGGGATCGCCCGGAATTGGGTCAGGCGGCGACGGTGGTATCCGGTGGCAGGGGACTCGGCAGCAGCCAGAACTTCAAGGACATGCTCGAGCCGCTCGCCGACAAGCTAGGTGCCGCGCTCGGCGCATCGCGCGCGGCCGTTGACGCCGGGTTTGCCCCGAATGATGCGCAAGTGGGCCAGACCGGCAAGATCGTTGCGCCCCAACTGTATGTGGCGGTCGGTATCTCGGGTGCGATCCAGCATCTCGCCGGCATGAAGGATTCGAAGGTGATTGTGGCGATCAACAAGGATGCCGAGGCGCCGATCTTTTCTGTCGCGGACTATGGACTGGTCGGCGACCTCTTCCAGATCGTGCCGGAAATGGTGGCGGGTGTCTGATGCGCTCGTGCAGCGCCACGCCATGCCCTTCGATCGTTGCCAACCTTATCGAGAGTTGCCATGAGTGAAACAGTGATGACTGACACAGCCCAACGCCAGGCGTTGGCTGAAGAACTGGATAG
>NZ_JAQGMM010000520.1 GCF_028292365.1 Caballeronia sp. | reverse complement strand
CGCGCCAAAGCAAGCAGCGAGGCGACAGTCGGCACGATCTGTGCAAGCAGCGATACATCGTTGCCTAACGATTCCCCAAAGCCACCAGGTTCGATGAAATCACGCTGCATGTCGATGATGACAAGCGCGGTCGTTGACGGCTCAAATGTAAAGGGACCAGGTAGCGCCGGTATCGTGATCGTCATAGCAGGTCCCCGCAGCGGTTCCGTCTCATTCGATAACCTCCTTCAACGCCTCGGCAACCGGAGCAACGTGCGCAACCGAGTCACCGTGTCCCGCCATGTAGTGGCCCAGCGTAGCGCGCTCGGCGCTCGCGGCGGGTGTCTCGTACACAAGTTCCCCTTCCGCGATCACGACAATCCGGTCCGCCAGTTCCAGCAATTCGTCGAGGTCTTCACTTACGAGCAGGATCGCCGCGCCGGCGTCGCGCGCCGCCATGATGCGCGCGTGAATATCCGCCACCGATGCGAAGTCGAGACCGAACACGGGGTTCGCCACGATCAGCACATCGACCGGCTGACCCAGCTCCCGCGCGAGCACTGCACGCTGGACGTTGCCACCCGACAGCGTGCCGATGGCACGTTCGGGCAACGGCGGACGGACGTTAAAATCGTGGATAAGATGCGCGGCGCGGTCCCGCATCGCACGCCGGTCGAGACGCCAACCGCCGCGACGCAATGGCGGCCGGTCGAAGTCGCGGAGAGCGAGGTTTTGCGCGACGCTCATGTTCGCCACGCACGCGTTTTTAAGCGGCTCTTCAGGGATGGCAAACACACGCCGCTGCGTCATTTCCTTGCGCGTCGCGTGGTATGCATCGCCTGCTATCTCCATCTCGCCGGTTTTCACGCGGCGTTGCCCGACCAGCGCCTCGACCATTTCTTTCTGACCGTTCCCCGAGACCCCCGCGATCCCCAGTATTTCACCCGATCTGATCTCAAGCGACGCGCGCCTGACCGCCGCGTGGCCGCGATCATCGTCGATAGAAATATCCCTCATGGCAAGGCGTATTCGCGCTGCGGGGTCCACCGGCTTGCGCGCGACCCGTTCCGCATTGACCACCTCCATGACCGCGGTGTCACGCGTCTCGGCGGCGCCCATCATCAAACCGGCGAGCGCGTCGCGGCTGGTCGCCGATACCGCACTCGTCCCCACTTGTCTGCCTTTGCGCAACACAGTGACGTCGTCGGCATACGCCATCACTTCGCGGAATTTATGCGTGATCATCAGCACGGTCAGCTCGCCGCGTGTGGTCAGGTCACGCATCAACCCGAGCACCTCGTCCGCCTCTTGCGGCGTCAGCACGGAGGTCGGTTCATCGAGAATCAGGAAACGCTGCCGGAGATACAACTGCTTGAGAATCTCCAGCTTTTGCTTTTCCCCTGCCGCCAAGCCGGACACCGGCGCGTCAAGCGGCAAGCGAAACGGCATGCGCCGCATGAACGCACTCAGTGCTTCGCGCTCCGCCGTCCAGTCTATTTTCCAGGGCAAGCTCCCGCGTGCCAGCAGCAGGTTCTCCTCCACCGACAACCCCGACGCCAGCGTGAAATGCTGGTACACCATGCCGATACCCAGCGCCTGCGCATCGCGCGGCGAAGCAATGCGAACCTCGCGGCCATCGGCGGAGATCTGGCCTTCGTCGAGCAGGCCGTAACCGACCAGCCCTTTCACGAGGGTGCTTTTACCCGCGCCGTTTTCACCGAGCAGCGCGTGAACCGTGCCTGGCCGGACCTTGATGGACACGTTATCCAGCGCGCGAAACGCACCGAACGACTTGCCGGCGTTGTGCACTTCCACCTCTAACGCATGCGAGGGAATCGACATGATCAGCCACCAAGCGTGGTCAGGAGTGCGTTCGAATCGGATACCGCGCCGAACACGCCGCCTTGCATCGTGATCATGTGCAACGCCGCCTGATGGTTGCTGGGGTCGGTCGCACCGCAACAGTCCGCGAGGACGGTGCATTCGAATCCGCGGTCGTTCGCTTCGCGCATGGTGGTATGCACGCAGACGTCCGTGGTGATCCCGGTCAGCACCAGGTTCACGATGCCACGCGTGCGCAGGATGAGTTCGAGATCGGTTGCGCAGAACGAGCCCTTGCCCGGTTTATCGATAACGATCTCGCCCGGCAGCGGCGCCAGTTCACGGATGATTTCCCAGCCCGGCTCGCCGCGTACGAGGATGCGGCCGCACGGGCCGTCATCGCCTATTCCCACGCCTTCCGTGCCCGCGCGACGGCTGCGCCAGCGCTTGTTCGCCGGCAGGTCCGACAAATCCGGCCGATGGCCTTCGCGCGTATGAATGATCGTGAAGCCCTGCTCGCGCATCATGTCCATCACGCGCTTGATCGGCTCGATCGGCGCGCGGGTCAGCGACAGGTCATACCCCATCTTGTCGACGTAACCGCCATGGCCGCAGAAATCCGTTTGCATGTCGATCACGACAAGCGCGGTGTTGTCAGGGCGCAGGTTGCCATCGAAGGGCCAGGGATAGGGAGAAGCAGCAATGAATCGGTTCATGGTCGTGGCCGCCTTGAAAATGGATAAGCAGGTCGTTCAGCGCGTAAAGGTCAACGTGTGAGACTCAACTCGCCGGGTGCACCGGCAAGCGTCCGGTCCGGACGGCAATTGATGATCATGATGACCAGCGTGAGAACGTAGGGCGCGGCGTTATACAGGTAGTAGCCGCTCGTCACGCCAATCGACTGCAACGCTGGACCAAGCGCCCCCGCAGCACCGAAAAGCAGTGCGGCCCACAGGCATCGCATCGGCTGCCAGCGCGCAAAAATAACGAGCGCGACGGCCATCAACCCTTGCCCGCTTGACAGCCCTTCGTTCCAGCTACCCGGATAAACCAGCGACAGATACGCCCCGCCGATCCCCGCAAAAAAGCCGCCCACCGCGGTCGCGGTTATGCGAATTCGCGTAAGCGGATATCCCATCGCGCGGGCGGTCTCGGCGTGATCGCCGACCAGACGCAAGGTCATGCCCCAGCGTGTGCTGCGCAGTCCCCACTGCAGTACGAACGCCAGCACCACCCCGATCACGAACAGCGGGTTGATGTGCAGCGCGTTATGCAATTGCGGTGAGTTCGTCCATGTGCCGAGATCGAACGATTGAAGACCCGGCGCCTGCGGTTCAATAAACGGCTTGCCCAGATAGAACGCGAGTCCGGTTCCGAGCAGCATGAGCGCGATACCGAACGCGATGTCCGACACCCGGGGCAGCGAACACACAAGCCCATGCAGGCATCCGAGCAGCAAGCCGACACCGCCCGCTGCGAACACGCCGATCCACGGCGAGCCGGTCATGAACGAAGCGGCATAACCGCTCATCGCGCCCGACACGAGAATGCCCTCAAGCCCGAGATTCACGCGGCCACCCTTCTCGGTCAGGCATTCGCCCAGGCTCACGAACAGATAAGGCGTGCTGACGCGGATCGCGCCGGCAAAGAGGGACAGCAGCAGGATCACGAAGGGCGAATGTGCGTCAGGCATGGGTCTGCTCCATCGGCAAGTTGATGTCGGTGAGTGCGGCGGCTTGCAGTTGCACGCGCCAGGCTGCGATCCTCCCGCCCAGCGCTTCCCACGCCAACAGGTTCGCAAACAGCAGGCCTTGCAGCACGAGCGTGGTGGCATCGGGAAGATCAAGCCGGCGTTGCAGCAGACTGCCGCTTGCTTCGATCCCGCCGATCATCAACGCGCACACAATGATTGCGAGCGGATTCTGGCGGGCGGCGAAGGCGACCAGAATGCCGGCGTATCCGTAACCGGCGAGCAGCGACGCGTTCGCGCTGCCCTGCACCGCTGCGACTTCGAACATGCCCGCAAGACCCGCCGCCGCGCCGCCAAGCGCGCAGGCAGCCAGCGCGAGCAGGTTCACCGGCAGGCCGACCAGACGCGCGGCGCGATTGCTGCCGCCGACTACGCGCATCGCAAAACCCTTGGTGCTGTACTTGACGAAGACCCACGCACCAATGCATGCAAGAACGCCCCACAACAGGCCCCAATGGACTTCGAGACCCGGGAGCGACCCAATCATCATGGAAGGGGGAACGGGGAGCGTAGAAGGCTTGTTGAGGCTAGCCGGATCGCGCAACGGCCCTTCGACCAGATGCTTGAACAGCGCAATGGCGATGTACGCCATCAGCAGGCTGCTGATAGTTTCGTTCACGCCGCGCCATTGCCGCAGCGCGCCCACGGCACCGATCCAGACCGCGCCTGCCAGCATCCCGGCGAGCGCCATCAGCGGTGTGGCAATCAGCCATGGCGTGCTGGCCGGAAGCATCTGCGGGACGATGGCCGCGCACATGCCGCCGAGCGCCAGCGCGCCCTCGCCGCCAATCACGATCAACCCGACCTGCGCCGGCAACGCGACGCACAGCGCAGTCAGCATCAGCGGCGAAGCGCGCAACAAGGTGCTTTGCCAGGCGAATGACGAGCCGAACGCGCCCTGGAAAATCAGGCCGACGGCGTCGAGGACCGGATGACCCTGCACCAGCAGGAACAACGAAAACAGCACCAGGGTTCCGACAAGCGCGAGCACTGTCGGGATCGCCGGCAACAAGGCGAGCAATACACGGGCAGTCTGGGCATGAAGGCGCATCACGACTCCGTCAGAAGGTCAGGAGAACCAGGCGATCAAATCTGGCCGGCCACGCCCGCCACGAGATAGTTCATGCTCTCCAGCGTGTAGTCGGTCTGCACGTGGCTCGTTCCGGAGGCGATCGCAACGCCGCCCTTGTTGTCCTTCACCGGCCCTTTGAAGATCACGAAGTCGCCCGCCATCATGCTGCCCTTGATCGCGTCCGCCGCCTTCTTCGCGTCGGGCGTGACCTTCGCGCCGTACGGCGACATCTTGACGAAACCCTCCTTGAGTCCGCCGCGTAACACGTTAGGCTGAGGCTTGCCGGCCTGGGCATCGGCAACAAGCGCCTTGTACGGCGTCGCCCAGTCCCACTCGGCACCCGTGAGATAACCCTTGGGCGCCAGAGCAGCCTGGCTTGCGTGATAACCGCAACTCATCACGCCGCGCTTCTCCGCCGTTTCCACCACGACCTTCGGACCATCGACATGGCAGGTGACGACGTCGCAACCCTGGTCAACGAGACTGTTGGTCGCTTCCGCTTCTTTCACGGGCATCGACCAGTCGCCGGTGAAAATAACCTGCGTGGTAATAGCGGGATCAACGGACTGCGCGCCGAGCGTGAACGAGTTGATATTGCGCAGCACCTGCGGAATCGGCTTGGCCGCAACAAAGCCGAGCTTCTTGCTCTTGCTCATGTGCCCGGCGACCACGCCGTTCAAGTACTGGCATTCATCGATATAACCAAAATAGCTCGCAATGTTCGGTGGATTGCCCTGCTTCCATAAACCGCCGCAATGCGCGAAGCGGACGTTCGGATACTTGGCCGCCATCCTGAGCACGTGCGGATCGAAGTAACCGAACGAGGTCGCGAAGATCAGCGTTGCGCCGTCCTGTTCGATCATCGCTTCCATGGTCTTCTGGACCGCGATGGTCTCGGGCACATTCTCTTCTTCCACGACCTTGACGTTCGGCAGCTTCTTGATGATCGCCGCCGCCGACGCCTGCGCCTGGTTGTAGCCATAATCGCCGCGCGCGCCTACATAGATCACGCCGACCGTTGTGTTACCCGCGGCGAACACCGACTTGAACGGGACCATGCTCGCGAGCGCCAACAGGCTCGCGTCCTTGATGAAATTGCGGCGGCTAGTCATGTCGTTCGATTCCTGGTTAGCGGTTATTGAGTTGTTATCTGAAGACTGTCGAGGTAGGCGATCCAGCCGCCGAAGGCGGTAATGTCCTCCGCGCCGCTATCCGCCGATACCGCCGACGGCTCGCAGATGAAACCCTTGACGATGCGGCCGTCGTTCAACTCCACGGTGCCAATGCCCATGGGTGCCGGAACCTCCATCACGAACTTGCCGAACGTGCGCAACGGCAGCTCCCACACTTCCACGGCAATGGCTGCACCTTGAGCGCCGGCGGTGCGTACAAGCCCGGGTTTGGGCGGTGACGTATTGGCAAGTGCAAAGAGCCGATACCCCGGCGCGGTATGAGTCGCTTCCTTGAAGCGAGCGCCCGCTTCCAGCAATTGCCGGTTGAGCGGCTGCCCTCTCAAATGCGCACCCACCACGGCCAGCGCAACAGCCGGCTCCTGGAATGGCAACGGCTGGAGATCGGGAGACGGATCGGAGTGTTCGCCGAAAAGCGCCTGGATCCGCGCGCCCAACACAGCCAGACGATGGTCAGCGCCTCTCGGCGCAATCAGCGTCACGCCGGCCGGCAAACCGTCGCCGCGACGCAGGCATGGCACGGCCAGCGCGCATAGATCCAGCAGGTTGACGAAGTTGGTGTAATAGCCCAGTTCGCTATTACGTTCGATGGGGTTTGCCTGCACGTCGGCGATCAGCGGATGGGTCGGCGTGGTCGGGACAATCAGGATATCGAACTGATCAAAGCACTGCTCGGTTTCGCGCTTGAGTTCCGCGAGCGTGTATTGGCCATTGAAGGCATCGACTGCGCTGAATGGATCAGCCTTGCCGATTACCGACGCCACCGTTGCGTCGATATCCTCGTAGTTTGTCTCGAAGAACGTGCCCAGCGCAGCGCGGCGCTCGGCGACCCACGGGCCGTCGTAGAGCAACGCCGATACACGTTTAAACGGCGCGAAATCGACTTCGCCGGGCGTGAGACCCAGTCCGGTCGAGAGCGTATCGAGGGTCGCGAGGAACGCGTTCTTGGCGTTGGAGTCGCCGAAAAATTCCAGCTCGGCGGGTACGCCTACGCGGACGGGAGCAGCGCTCGCGCCCAGGGCGGGCAGCTTGCGCGAGTACGCATCGAACGCGTCGAACGCGGCCATCTGCGCCAGTACATGCCAGGCGTCCGCCACATCGTGCGCGAAGACCGAAAGCGTATCCAGGCTGCGGCAAGCCGGCACCACACCGCGCTTGCTCACCAGCCCCAACGATGGCTTTAGTCCTACGAGCCCGTTGAATCCCGCCGGCACGCGGCCGGACCCGGCTGTGTCCGTGCCCAGCGAAAACGCAACGCACCCGGCAGCAACGGCCACCGCCGACCCGGAACTCGATCCACCCGATACATACGCGGGAAACTCAACCTGACGCACCGCACCGAACGGTGAGCGTGTGCCGACGAGACCCGTAGCAAACTGATCCAGATTGGTCTTGCCGATCAGGATCGCGCCCGCATCGAGCAGCCGCTGAACGGCGAACGCCGACACATCAGGCGTGTAACTGAAGGGCTCGCACGCGGCGGTAGTTGGCAACCCCGCTACGTCGACATTGTCCTTGACCGCGAACGGCACGCCGAACAGCGGCAAACGTTCGAATACCGCGTCGCCTTCGTTGGCAAGCGCGTCTTCAAGCGCGCGTGCATGAGCGCACGCGGCGTCCTCCGGCAACAGTGCGATCCACACTTCCGGGCGGTCAACGGCGCTGATCCGCTTGAACACCGCGTTGACCACTGCTAGCGGTGAGCAACGCCGCGCCGCATACGCGGCTAACAGAGCCGCGACGCGTGGTCGTTCAAAGAGGTCGGTCGAGTTAGACATGAATTCCGTCTTGCATACAAGATGGAATTCATCAATGCAGAAGCTATGCCAGGCGCGCGCTCAAGGCCTCCTAAGCCTTACCGGACAAAGCTCACCGCCAATCACGCAGGCTCGACGAGTGGCGTCGCCGAGTGCGTGCCGCTTTAGTTGCTGGTGCGCGATGCACCGTCGGGTAACGTGCGCGCACAAAAGCGGCGCTCCGCTTCCCCAATGAGAGCCGGCCCAAATAACCCTGTTTTTCAGGAGGTTTGGTTTGCGCGCGACGTCGCGGCAACGCTTTTCCCCGTCAGGAATTTACCCAGCAGGATCGATGGGCGTTCGATCACAAAATGCGTCACGGCTGCAACGGGAATGACCAGCACCGCCGCCATCGTGATCGCTCGCCATGCCGATCCCGAGGCAGGCATCAGGTGGATTACGGCAAGCAGAACAACCGTGTGAGTCAGGTACAAGCTATAGGAGATCGTGCCGAGGAAAACGACCGGTCGCCTGGCGAGCATCAACGTGAAACGACTCGATGCGATTGCCGTACAGACCATGCCCGCGGCGCCCGCCACGACACACCAGTCGAAGATGCACTGACCGACAGCACCCGACGTAATCGACAGCACCAGGCGCGACAGGAAAAAGAACGCGAGCGAAGCGGCGAGGACAAGCATCGTCCGGTTGCCCTTCGCGAGCCACTGTTGCCAGGTCACACGGTGGCGCGCCAACGTCCCGCCGACAATGAACATGCCCAGGTAATGCGCGGTCATCGCCCAGTCGCCGCTGAAGCTTGGGCTGCTCGTCTCGTCCGCATTTCTCCCCATGGCGAAGAGGAAGGAAACCACCGAAATGGACAGCGCGGCAGCCAGGCAAGCCCGTGCGGAAAAGCGGCTGACGCAATACACGACCAACGGCATCATCAGCGAAATACGCATCTCGTAGATCAAGGACCAGATCACCGGAAGCACGCGATTGGCTTTGTATTGTCCGATGAATAACAAATGATCCAGTATCTCCCTCCCGGAGAATGATCCGGTCCAGATATCGTTAAACCATGAACCGGCCCATTTAACCGGCTCTATATTGATCAGATTAATTGCGGAGAAAGCAGCAAACAACACCGCCAGATAAGGCAGGTAGATCCGGCAAATGCGCCTGATTGCATAGTCGCGATACGCGATCCGTCGATCCGACATTAATTGCAGGGTCAGGACAAATCCACTAAGTATGAAGAAAAGGATAACCGCCTCATGGCCGAGCGCCAGTACGCGCAACGGCGACCTGGGTACCCACCAGAGCGGACTGACCAATAAGAAGTGATTAATCACGACCATCAGGGCGGCGATGCCACGCAATGCATCGAGTTGGGGAAAATAACGGCCACGAGAAGGGCTTATTTCATTCATCCGATAAATACCTTGCGGTCGGGAGTATTGGCGGGTGATGACAATGTTCGGTTGATACGCTCTACCAAATTAAATGGTTGGTAAAGGAAAGTTTAATGGCCAATTCAATAGACAATTAGTGCTGTATAACTTTCTAATACTTTTTTTCGTTATTGCCGATGCGCGTCGCTCGGGCAGCCGTAATTTTTGCCAGCCTGTTTCAGGTGTGGACGGGATCGATGCGCGGACCGGGACTCAAACAGCTGCGGTTGGCTCGCCAACAGGTTCGGCGGGATTGACGGGTACGCCGGCAGCATCTGCCACCCCCTGGTTCTTTCGCCAGTACGCCGGCGGCGTGCCGAATTCCCGCTTGAACGCCCGGTTGAATGCCGCCTCCGATTCGTAGCCGACCTGCTCCGCCACCGCGGCGAGCGACTTGCTGCCGTTCAAGAGTTCCTGCGCCGCGACCTGCAGGCGCCAGCGCGCCAGATACTGCATGGGCGGTTGTCCCAGCAGGTCAGTGAATCGTTGCGCCAACGCGGAACGCGACAAGCCCACCTTTCGCGCGAGTTCATCGACGGTCCAGGCGTGTGCGGGTTGCGCATGGAGCATCGATAACGCACGACCGACGAAGCGGTCGCGCACACCCGCCAGCCACCCTTTGCGGTCCGCAGGCAGGGTATCGATACAACGGCGCACGGCTTCGACGAACAGCAACTCAGACAGTCTGGCGAGAACAATGGCACTGCCGGCCCGCCACTCGCTCGCTTCGGCTGCCGCAAATTGCAGTGACGATGTAAGCCATGCCGAGCGCGGATCGTTGCGCATGTCGACCTTGAAGATGGGCGGCAGCGAGGAAAGCAACGGGTTGCTCAAGCTGTTGTCGCAGGCCAGGAAACCGCAGATAAGACGTGTGCCGGTTCCGCCGCCTCCATAAGACAACGTCATCACCTGGCCCGGCGTTGTCTGCAATTGACTGGCGAGCAACGGTGCCGCCGACGCGGGAGAAAGCGCCAGGTCGCTGCCGATAATGTGCGCTTCGCCTTGCGGCACCACCAGCAGCTCGCCGGCATTGAGGTAAATCGCGGAGCCTTGATTGTCAGCGAGTTGCGCCCAGCAGCGCCCTTCAGTGATCAGATGATAAGACACCACGCGTTCCGATAGCGGCAGGAAAGCCCCGTAGAGGGCCGCATTTCCCTGACCTATCACGCACCACGGCTCAGTGAACTCTCCATTGAGATACACCGCTCCGCTCAGGCGCACTGCGCGAAGCACGTCGGAAACGGCATCCATGAATTGTGTCCGTTGAATAGTGCCTGTTGAATACGGCGTCCTGCACAATAAATCTGGACGCCTGATCATTCATCAGGATAAGCGATTCGTAAATACTAGCACCCACGTACCGCAGCTTCCAGTGCCAATCCTAACGTTCAGACGAGTGCATGCGGTGCTATCAAGTGCGTGCTGCGGCGCGCACCAGTCCGTTGGGCGAGACTGCATCGGCAGACCCATGCACGCCCGGGTAAAACCATTGAGGGAGATGCATCATGAGTGATGAAAAGACTTACAAGGGAGCCTGCTTTTGCGGCGCGGTTCAGCTCACGGTCACCGGCGAGCCGGTTGGCATGGGGTATTGCCACTGCGATTCGTGTAGACGCTGGTCGGCAGGACCCGTCAACGCCTTTACGTTATGGAAGCCCGAGGCGGTGCACGTTACGCACGGCGCCGACAACATAGGCACTTACAACAAGACGCCGAACAGCTATCGCAAATGGTGCAAGACCTGCGGCGGCCACCTCTTTACCGAGCACCCCGGCATGGGACTCACCGATGTGTATGCAGCAGTTATTGCAGACTTTCCCTACGAGGCCGGCGTTCACGTCAACTATCAGGAAACGAAGCTGCGATTGAAGGACGGCTTGCCGAAGATGAGAGATCTTCCAGAGGAAATGGGCGGCTCGGGCGTCGCCTTGGCGGAATAACTTATTTCATTCAATCCGTGGCCACACCATGCAGCCCCGCGTGGCTGCGTCGAAACCCGGTTCATCTTTATATGATCAGGAGTACAGGCATGTCAGCAGATACATCCACCGTCACCCCGGCTATTGACCTCGCCGCCGTCAAGACCCGCCAGCAAGCCGCATGGTCCGCAGGCGACTATGCCGTCGTCGGGACCACGCTGCAGATCGTCGGCGAGAACCTGTGCGAGGCGCTTGATCTGCGCTCAGGCAGCCGCGTTCTCGATGTCGCCGCCGGCAACGGCAACGCCACGCTGGCGGCCGCGCGCCGCTGGTGCAATGTCACCTCGACCGACTACGTTGCGTCACTGCTTGAGTCCGGGCGAGCACGCGCGAAGGCCGAGGGCCACACGATCCAGTTCCAGGAAGCCGATGCCGAAAACCTGCCGTTTCCCGACGCGTCATTCGACGTGGTGATGTCCACCTTCGGAGTGATGTTCACCCCGAACCAGGACAACGCGGCGCACGAACTCGCGCGTGTCTGCAAACCGGGCGGGAGGATCGGCATGGCGAACTGGACGCCCGACAGCTTTATCGGTCAGGTGTTCAAGACGATTGGCAAATACGTTCCGCCCGCGCCTGGTGTGAGGTCGCCAGCGTTGTGGGGCACCAAGGCAAGGCTCGACGAGTTGTTTGAACACGCCGCGCGGGAGATCCGCGTGACCAGCCGCGAGTTTGTCTTCCGTTACCACTCGCCGGCGCACTGGCTCGACGTGTTCCGCACCTACTACGGCCCGATGAACAAGACCTTCGGCGCTCTCGACGCCGAGAAGCAGGCTGCGTTCACGCAGGACTTGCTGGCGCTCATGGAGAGCCGCAACCGTTCGGGCGACAGCACGCTGGTGCTGCCGAGCGAGTACCTCGAAGTCGTGATCGAGCTGAAGTGAGAACAAACGTGAGAACGAACTACCGCTGAGTCTCAATCGCTGAATCAGTCGCGAATAGCAACAATTGCTTCGATCTCTACCGTGATGTTGCCCGGCAACGACCCCACGCCGACAGCCGAACGCGAGTGCCGGCCCGCGTCGCCGAACACATCGACGAAGAGATCGGAGCAGCCGTTGATCACGCGCGGGTGATCGGTGAAATCCGATGTTGCATTGACCATGCCAAGCAGTTTCACGATGCGTTTTACCCGGCTTAAATCACCCAGCTCCACATGCAGGACCGACAACAGGTTAAGACCCACGAGTAACGCGTGTTCATATGCTTCATCAGCGGTAACGGTGTCACCAACCTTGCCCGTCATCAGATGCCCGGTTGCGTCAAGTGGCCCTTGTCCCGACAAGAACAGCAAGTTGCCTTCGCGTGTGCAGTGAGTGAAATTACCTATGGGTGCGGGCACGTCCTGAAGTTTTAAGCCGCGGGCCTGCAGTCGTTCATAGCAGTTCATCTCAGTCGAAAATCCCATGTTGCGTTGGTTCTCTTTCAAGTGTTGAGGACAGAATTCAAATACCCGTTAACCAGCACCGCGTTTAGCCGATCGAGTCGGGCGTGCGGCGCTGCCAGCCAAGCCGCGCTTCAATGCGTGCGGCAACGACCTTCAGTTCGTCGCCGAAACGTTCAGTACTCTGAAGCGCTTTAGCTTCCGGCATCACGATCGATATCGTGAACACGCAGTCTCCTGCCTGATCGAGTACGGGTGCGGCGAGACATGCCACGGACGCATCCGACTCCCCGATCTGGATTGACAGGTGCGCATCCAGCGCTTCGCGCGCCATTTTCGCGAGTACATCAGGACGCGTCTCGGCGCGCGCAGTGGGAGACGGTTTCGCGTACCGCTCGAAATAAGCGACCCGCTCGGCGTCCGGCAGATGTCCCACCAGCAACCGCCCCGACGCAGTCCAGTTGAGCGGCACCCGGCTTCCCACGCGCGAGGTCACGCGGAAATGGCCCGGCCCCTCAGCCATTTGCAACACGACCATCATCCCGTCTTCGAGTCCGCAGACCTGCACCGTCTCGCCGACCTGGGCCGACAACCGGTTCATCTCCTCGTGCGCGACCGCAAGATAGTCGAGCGAACTGGCGTACGTCAGCCCGTACCCGTACAGCCGCGAACCAAGCCAGATTGCGCCGTCGGGCGTGCGCGCAAGCAGGTTCTTCTCCACCAGGTCGTTGATGATGGAATAGACAGTCGACAACGGCGCACCGACCAGATGCGCAATCTCATACGCGGTGGTCGGACGCTTGGTTTCCTGCAACGCGTCGAGAATCTGCACTACCCGGTCGATCGCGCTCGTGCGTGTGCGGGGCGAAGTGGCGGGAAGCTCGGGCGCGGCCTGCTCGACTGGCTGCGGTTCCTGCTTGGTTTGACTGGGCTTGGCGGCCATTGCGCTCCCGGAGACTGAATGTTTTTGTACAGTTTGACGCAAGCGCATCGTATGATAATCTAATACACAATTACAACATATATTCCATAATAAAGGAATGTCAGGAGCCGCACGATGGATATTTATTCCCGATTTGGTCTACGCCCGGTCATCAATGTGTCGGGCACGATGACGAGCCTGGGTGCGTCCATTGTGGCGGCCCCGGTCATTGAAGCCATGGCGGCAATCCTGCCTCAGTTCGTCGAGATCGACGACTTGCAGCGCAAGGCGTCTGCCGTAATCGCACAGGCCTGCGGCAGCGAAAGCGGTTATGTCACAGCATCTTGTTCAGCTGCGATCACGCTCGGCATTGCTGCCACCATGACCGGCGACGATTCCGGACTGATCGAGCGATTGCCCGACACCAGCGGCCTGCGCAACGAGGTCGTCGTGCAAACGGGCCACCTCGTCAATTATGGCGCACCCATCGATCAGTCGATCCGGCTCGCCGGCGCTCGCGTCGTGCCGGTGGGAGCCGCCACGGAGTCGCATGGCTACCAGTTATCCGCCGCGATCAACGAGCGCACGACCGCGGCGCTCTATGTAGTCTCGCATCACACGGTCCAGTTCGGACTGATCCACGTGGAAGAATTTATCGCCCTCGCGCATGCGAAGGGTGTACCGGTTATCGTCGATGCGGCCTCGGAATATGACCTCACGCGTTTCATTGCCGCGGGCGCCGATCTCGTGTTGTATTCGGCGCACAAGTTTCTCGGCGGTCCGACCGCCGGTATTGTCGCCGGCAAGAAAAAGCTGGTACGTGCCGCCTATTTCCAGAATAGCGGCATTGGCCGTGGCATGAAAGTGGGCAAGGAAGGGATTGCCGGCGCCATCGCTGCACTTGAGCAATGGCAGCAGCGCGACCATGCAGCGGTGCGCGCCCGAGAGCGCAGTTATCTTGAGTTGTGGCGTGAAGCGCTCAATGTCCGTCCCGGCGTGCGCGCGGAGATCGATGCCGATCCGACCGGCAATCCGCTCGATCGCCTGAAGCTGTCCATCGATCCACGGGAAGCGCGTATCAGCGCCTGGGACCTGGCCGACGCCCTTGCCCATCCGCCGGCGGGCAGCGTGCCGGTGATCGTCCGCGATCACGAGGCCGAACTGAATTTCTTCTTCATCGACCCGTGCAATCTGCATCCGGGCCAGGAGCACAGCGTGCTTGAACGCCTGCTTGATGAACTCGAGCGCGCGCAGCAAGCGCCACATCCGCTGATCACCCCGTTTTTCCAGCGCGATGCGCGGCGTGGCGCCGGCCGGCGGAATTGGCCGGACTGAGCTGTCCGCTGAATGCCCGGACGGACCTGATTTTCTTGTATGACCGATCTGTTTGACCGATACGCCGGATTTCTCCGGCGTCGCTTTGCCTTGCACGTTTAGTAATCCTTATTCCATCGAAGAGAACAAAAATTCATCGATGGATGCCCTTCTTTCGACCAGAGGAAACCAGATGCATAAGCAGATCCTTCGCACGGCCGTGGCCGTCGCCGTGACTGGAAGCGTTGCGCAAGCCGCTTTCGCCCAGAGCAGCGTGACGCTCTACGGTATTGTGGATGCCGGCTTCACCTACACCAATAATCAAAAAGGCAATAGCGCGTATCAGGCCACTCAAGGCAATGTGCAAGGGTCGCGCTGGGGTTTGCTGGGCAGCGAGGATCTGGGCGGTGGCAACAAGGTCCTGTTCAGGCTCGAGAACGGCTTCAGCCTGGAATCGGGCGCGTCGGGCCAGGCTGGACGGATGTTCGGCCGCAGTGCATGGGTAGGGCTGAGCAATAACCGCGCGGGTACGATCACGCTCGGCCGCCAGTACAACAGCGTGCAGGATTATCTGTCGAACCTGCAGATCAACGGCGTAGGCGCAATGAGCCAGTATGGCAATGCGATCTACGACAACGACGACATCAACAATACCTACCGCACCAACAACGCCGTCAAGTACACAACACCGACGTTCTCGGGCTTCACGGCCAACGCAATGTACGCGTTCTCGAACACAGCCGGTGACTTCTCGAACAACCGCGCGTGGAGCGTGGGTGCGGACTATGCCGCGGGCCCGGTGCGCCTGGACGCGGCCTACTCGCTGGTCAACCACCCAGCGACCAACACGGCGGGCGCCGCACCTTCCGACAACTACTACAGCACCAGTTCGTCGATCATCAGCAACGTCGCGCGCAACCAGGTCTGGGGCGCAGGCGGCGCCTATACGTTCGGCCCTGCCATCGTCGCCCTGCTGTACACGAACTCGCATTTCGACCTTCTCACCGGCGGCAGCCTGCGTTTTGCGAACTACGAAGCGAGCGTGCGTTATCAGTTCACGCCTGCCACGCTGCTCTCGCTCGGCTACATCTATACAAGCCAGAACAGCAGTTCGGCAACCGCGTCGAATGGTCATTACAACCAGCTCGCACTCGGTGGCGAGTACTTCCTGTCGAAGACGACGGACGTTTATCTGAACGGCATTTACCAGCGTTCGTCCGGCGCCAAGGCATGGATTGAAGGCGTCACGAATCCGTCCAGCAACAACGGTCAGTTCGTCACTGTGGTCGGCATTCGACACAAGTTCTAACCAGGTATGCCGGACCGTTGGAGCCCCACGCGGCTAGACGGTCCGGTTTTTTCGACCGGTTTTTCCGACCGCTATTTTGGAGCCTCCATGGCGACTGTCCAGGGAAGTCTGTTACTCGTCTACGCGTTGGTCGCGATCATCGCGCTGGTCGTGCTGATCGCGCGATTCAAGCTCAATCCGTTTATTACGCTGATGGTGGTGTCCGTCGCCCTCGCGCTTGCCGTCGGCATGCCGATGACCTCCATTCTCAAGTCGTTCGAAACCGGCGTAGGCGGAACGCTCGGGCATATTGCGATCGTCGTCGGGCTCGGTACGATGCTCGGCAAGATGATGGCCGAATCCGGCGGAGCTGAACGCATCGCGCAAACGCTTATCGGATTGTTTGGACCGAAGAATGTGCATTGGGCCATGATGTGCATCGCGTTCCTCGTCGGCCTGCCGGTCTTTTTCGAAGTCGGTTTCGTGCTGTTGATTCCGATCGCGTTCAACGTGGCGCAGCGCACCGGCACGTCAATGATCCGCGTCGGCATTCCAATGGTCGCGGGACTCTCGGTCGTGCACGGCCTGATCCCGCCTCACCCGGCCGCGTTGCTTGCGGTGACGGCTTATAACGCCGACATTGGCCACACGATTTTCTACGCGTTGATCGTCGGCATTCCCACCGCGATTATCGCCGGACCGCTGTTCTCGAAACTCATCGCGAAGTTCGTCGTGCTCGAGGGTGTCAACCCGATGGCGCAGCAGTTTATCGAGCAGGATGCCGCACGCGCCACGCAGAAACTGCCGAGCTTCGGTATCACGCTGCTGACGGTCTTGTTGCCGGTGCTGCTGATGCTCGTGGGCAGTTGGGCCGACCTGATTGCTCCGGCGAAGTCGACGGCCAATGACGTGCTGCGCCTGATCGGGCATCCGGATATGGCGCTGCTGCTTGCGGTGCTGTTGAGTTTCTACACGTTCGGCTCGGCGCGTGGGTTCAATCGCGATTCGATCCTCAAGTTCACGAACGAGTGTCTGGCGCCTACGGCCAGCATCACGCTCGTGGTGGGTGCCGGGGCTGGCTTTGGGCGCATCCTGATCGATAGCGGTGCCTCCAAGGCGATTGTCGATGTAGCCACCGGCGCACACGTGCCGCTCTTGATCCTGGCGTGGCTGGTCGCTGGTTTGATCCGCGTGGCGACGGGATCGGCGACGGTTGCCATGGCCACGGCTGCAGGGATTATCGCGCCGATCGCGGCAGCCGCCGCCTCCACCGCAACGGGCGTGCGCCCCGAACTGCTCGTGCTCGCAACGGGCGCCGGCTCGCTGATCCTGTCGCATGTGAACGATGGCGGTTTCTGGCTGGTCAAGGAGTACTTCGGCATGACCGTGACGCAGACGTTCAAGACCTGGACCGTGTGCGAGACGATTATTTCGGTGACCGCGCTGGCATTCACACTTGGGCTTTCGATGGTGATCTGAAACAGCGCGGCAAGTGGATAAAACGCTTGCCTTATGACGTTGCAAATCCGGTGCGCGCGCGAAGGTGCACCGGAATGATACAGACCAGCTCTATTGCCACGCCCGCATGTCTTGCCAACAGATCCACGCCGCATCAATCAGACGGCCGACGCATCGGTAGCAATCTGGAGGCGTGAACCAACGAACAATCCGCAAATCCGCACCTCCCTGGTGCCCTCAGTCATCAAAGGTTCATTCAACAAGTCCAGCGTCGCGCCGTTAAGCCAATCAGCTCAACGGGATTCCAATGCAATTCTCTACCCTCCATGTCACCCACGGCGCGCCATCGACGGTCGACGAATTGATTGACGACCGTGCTTTGTGGGCGGTATTCCAGCCTATCGTCCACCTTGCCGATGGTGAGATTGCAGGGCATGAAGGGCTCATCCGCGGTCCGGCCGACACCTCGCTCGAGACGCCGCGCGGCTTGTTCGCACAGGCGCAGCAGGAAGGGTCGGTACACCGGCTGGAGATTGCAGCGGCGCAGGTATGCTGCGAGTCCTTTGCACGCCTCCATGGCGCCGGCTTGCTGTTCGTCAACGCAAGTGCCGCCGTCATAGAAGCGAGCGTCGGCGAGGGCAACGGCATCGCCAATCTGCTCGGCGCGAGCGCACTTGCGCCCGAGCGTGTCGTGATCGAATTGACCGAGCAGAGCGTCATTGCGGACCTTGATCGTTTCGATGCGACCGTTCGTGCATTGCGCGCAAGCGGAGCCGCATTCGCACTCGACGACTACGGCAGCGCGAATGCGAACATGAATCTCTGGGTACGGCTCGCACCGGGCTACGTGAAAATCGACCGGTTTTTCATCGACAACATCGCGCTCGATCCGCTGAAATTCGAGGCGGTCAAAGCGATGGCCGCGTTTGCAAGGGCCAGCGGCGCCGAGCTGATTGCAGAGGGCATCGAGCGACCGGCCGATCTGGGAATCGTCCGCGACCTGGGCATTGCGTATGGGCAAGGATTCTTGCTGGGCCGTCCGGCGGCACTGCCCAGTCATGTGTTGCCCGCGCCCATCCAGCACTTGTTGCGTTCGTCCCGGATCACCGTCTACCCCTCGCATACGCACACCCACCGTGAATCCGGCGCGAGCGGATTCGAACTCGACCGGATGCTGATTTTCGCGCCCTCGTTGCCGCTGGACGCGTGCAACGATCACGTGGTCGACCTGTTCAACGTGGCGCCGGACTTGCACGCGGTAGCGATCATCGACGACGGGCGGCCAGTCGCGCTCATCAATCGCCGCGCCTTTATGGACCAGTACGCGCTGCCCTACCATCGCGAGCTGTTCGGCAAGCGGCCCTGCCTCCAGTTTGCCAACCCGGCGCCGCTGGTGGTCGAGCGTTATGCCACGCTTGCGCAAGTGGCGCATATGCTTGCCAACGACGACCTGCGTTATCTCTCCGACGGTCTCATCATTACCGACGCTGGCCGCTACGTAGGGCTCGCGACCGGCGAGCGGTTAGTGCGCGCCGTGACGGACATCCGGCTGGAAGCGGCGCGTTATGCCAATCCGCTGACGTTTCTTCCCGGCAACGTGCCAATCAATTCGCATGTCGAGCGGCTGATCGACAACGGCGTCGACTTCGTTGCGTGTTACGTCGACCTCGATGACTTCAAGCCATTCAACGATTGCTACGGTTACTGGCAAGGCGACGAAGTGCTCAAGGCCGCCGCTGCAGCGCTACGCTCGGTTTGCGAACCAGCGTGCGATTTCCTCGGCCACATTGGCGGCGATGACTTCCTGATACTGTTTCAAAGTGCGGACTGGCGCAGCCGCAGCCTTCAGGCCATTGACCGCTTCAATGAAGACGTCAAACGTTTTTACTCGCCGGAAGACCGCCTTGCGGGCGGCATCTACAGCGAAGACCGGAGCCGGCGGCGGCAGTTCTTTGGTTTCGTGACCATGTCGATTGGCGCAGTCAGGGTGGCCGCCGGAACGGCGCGCATCTGCGAAGAAATAGGCGCGGTTGCGGCTGTCGCCAAGCGTCGTGTCAAAAAGGAAAAGACCGGGATTGTCGCGATCGATTTTGCGCACCACCGGTCGGTCTGATCGCGCCGGCCCAGCGCGGGCCGCATGCTTACACTACAGTTACATGCATACCGTTCCGTAGATTCCCGACCGGTCGGACGTTTTTCTCAACCAGTTTGACGATCGTGAACGGTACTACCGCTCGCCACGCGCGAACCATGCTCGTTTAAAGCGTAACTGGTATAACGACATACTCAGCGTCGTAAACGGCCCGCTCCGCGGAGCGCAATTCTGACTGCACACTCGCGATTTATTACGCACCATGACCACTCAAACTCACTTTGCCGCGTCCGATCTTCCTGTCGACATGATCATCTTCGGCGGCGGCGGCGACCTGTCCGCACGCAAGCTCTTGCCTGCCCTCTACATGGCGCATTTGCACTGCAACCTGCCCCCGAAAACGCGCATTATCGCGATCGGACGACGCGACTGGTCGCGCGAGCAGTACGTGCAATTCGTGGAAGAGCAATCGAAACCTTTCGTCGACAAGAAGGCGCTCGATCCGCAATCGTGGGACACGTTCCTGGCGCTCTTCGACTACGTGCGCATCAACATTGATCAGGCGAGCGATTATTTGCGGCTGGCGGAAGTAGCGCGCAAGGAGGTGTGCCGCGTGTTTTATCTCGCGACCGCGCCGGACCTGTTCACGACCATCTGCGACAACCTCTCGGCCGCCGGCCTGGTCGACGGCAATGCGCGCGTCGTGCTGGAAAAACCGCTCGGTCATGACCTGGCCTCGGCACAAGCCATCAATGCTTCCGTTGGCCGTCATTTCGCCGAAGCGCAGATTTATCGTATCGACCATTATCTCGGCAAGGAAACGGTGCAGAACCTGATGGTGCTGCGCTTCGGCAACGCCATCTTCGGTCCGCTATGGCAGGCGCCGTATATCAAAAGCGTGCAGATCACCGTGGCGGAAACGGTGGGCGTAGGCAGCCGTGCGGGCTTCTACGACCAGACCGGCGCACTGCGCGACATGGTGCAGAACCACTTGCTGCAACTGCTATGCATCGTGGCCATGGAGCCGCCCGTGTCGCTCGATCCCGATGCCGTGCGCGATGAAAAGCTCAAGGTGCTGCGTTCGCTGCGCAAGATGACGGTCGCAGATATTGCCCGCGATACCGTGCGTGGCCAGTACAGTCCGGGCGCGATTGATGGCGAGCCGGTCAAGGGTTACATGGAAGAGGACAACGTGCCGACGGACAGTCGCGCCGAGACCTTCGTCGCAATCCGCGCGCATATCAACAACTGGCGCTGGGCGAACGTGCCGTTCTTCCTGCGTACGGGCAAGCGCTTGCAGAAGAAGCAATCGGAGATCGTGATCGACTTCGCCGACCTGCCGTTCTCGATCATTCCAAGCGGACCGCGCAACTATGGCAACCGGCTGGTTATCCAGTTGCAACCGGAAGAATCGATCCAGTTGCAAATGCTCGCTAAAGAGCCGGGTAGCGGCATGCATATGCTGCCGGTGAACCTGAACCTGGATCTACAGCAAGCATTTAGCGAGCGTCGCGCGGAAGCGTACGAGCGGTTGTTGATCGATGTAATGCGCGGTCGCCTGACGCACTTCATGCGCCGCGATGAACTCGAAGCGGCATGGGCGTGGGTCGAACCCATTCTCGACGGCTGGAAGGAATTGAACGACCGTCCGCGCACTTATACGGCGGGCACGTTCGGACCGGCCGCCTCTTCAGCGCTGATGGCGCGGGAGAACATGGCTTGGGCTGAAGAGGCTTGATTCTGGTCACTCGCAACGGTCCGCCGGTGCGAGTGATGCGGAAACTAAAGCGCTAAACCGAAAACCGGACCTCGGCCGCGAGACCCTCGCCGCCGGGGCCGTCATCGAGACTGATGCTTGCGCGGTGTGCCCGCACGATCTCACGCACTATCGCAAGACCCAGCCCGCTGCCTTCTTCCCCCGATGCCCTGAAGAACGGCTCGAACACGCGATCGCGGACATCGGCTGGAATGCCGGGACCGTCGTCGGTGACGGCCAGCACAATCGTCTTCTCGCGCCGCTCGATCAACAACGTTACGTGACCCGACGCGGGGGTGTATCGGATGGCGTTATCGACCAGGTTGAAAACCAGCACCGACAATAAACGCGCGTTCCCCAATACGATCGCGTCCTCGGCAAGCTGCGCCGCCAGCTCGATCCCGCGACGCTGCGCCAGCAACGCAAGCTCCTCAATTACCGTTGTCGCCACCTCGCGCAAATCAACGCGCTCGCCTTCAAAATGGCTGTAGTCAGCGGTCTCGGCTTGCGCGAGCAACAGCAACTGGTTCGTCAGCGACACCAGCGCTCCATTGCTCTTGTGCATGGCAGATAGCGTCTCTTTGACGGTGGCGAGATCGTCGTGGCGTCGCGCATATTGCAGTTGCGCACCGAGCAATGTCAGCGGCGTTCGCAACTGATGCGCTGCATGCGCAATGAAACGGCGCTGCATGGCGGTCTGCCGTTCGATCCTGGCAATGCACTGGTTTATCGCATCGACAATGGGCCGCAACTCGCTCTGAAGATGCTCCGAGCGCAACGGCACAAGTTCATTCGGCGCGCGGTCGCGAACGTCGTTGGTCAGCGCCATCAGGTGCCGCAATTCGAAGGTCAGGCCGACGCACACCAGCACGATTGCAATCGCGATGATCTCTGCGAAGTGCAGCAATTGCGGCCGCCATAACTCCGTCGCCAATGCATCGCGCTCCAGTTCCGTGCGGCCCACTGAAACAAGAATGCGCTTGCTTTCACCGGAGTCGTACATCGGCCGGATGATGGAAACCGCGCGCACCGGCTGACCGTCGATCTCGGTGTCGTACCAGCCAGGTGAACTCGGTGGCTCGACCTGTTCGAGATCCGATGTGCCTGCTATCGCCGGCCCGTCGATCACGCGGATACGAAAAAATACCCGGTCACCGTAGGGCGAACTCAGGATTTCGATAGCGCTCGGAGAAATGTCCGCATGCAGGAAACTGTCGTCCCACTTGACGTCGCCGGCCATCACGCGGGCGGATGCGAGCAGCGCATTGTCCTGGATCAGGCTCGCGGTTTTCTGCGCGCCTTCACGGGCCATGTAACCTGCCGCAAGCACATAGACAGTCAGCGGCAGCAGCAACCACAGCAGAAGCCGAAGGCGCAGGCTATTCGTCATCGCTGCTGGCTTGCAACAGATAACCCAGGCCTCGAAGCGTAATGATGGTGGCGGTGCTTTTCTCGAGCTTCTTGCGCAGCCGCGAGACGTAGATCTCGATGGCGTCTTCGCTCGTGTGGGTGGTTGAGCTGCCGAGCGAATCGGCGAGCATCGGTTTGGAAACCGTCTTCTTGGCCTTGAGGATCAAGGTCTCGAGCACGGCATGCTCTCTTGGTGTCAGGCTTAACACGTCGCCTGCTACCGAAAACTGCCGCCGGTCGATATCGTAGGAAAGATCGCCGCAGCGCGTGCTGTTCGATCGCGAAGGCAACTGACGCCGCACCAGCACCTTGACCCGCGCGACCAGTTCGCGTGCGTCGAACGGCTTGACAACGTAATCGTCCGCGCCGGCGCTCAGGCAAATCACCTTTTCATCCACCGAGCCGCTAGCGGTCAGGATAAGCACCGGGGTGTCGTCGCCCCGTTCTCTCAACCGCCGCAGCACGCCCTTGCCCGATAGATTCGGCAAGTTGAGATCGAGCAGCACGACGTCGTAGCGCGTGGTGCGCAGGAACCGGTCGGCCGCGTCGCCGTCATTGACGCGATCGAGCACAAAACCATCGTCTTCCAGGATCTTAGCGAGCCAATGAGCCAGTTGCTCATTGTCCTCGACCAGCAGTAGCTTCATCACGTTCACCGCGTTATGCATGGGCATTGGCCGTCAGCCCGGCATGCGTGTGATTCGAACAAGCCTCACGCCACGCCGGGCCACGGCCCTCAGGCGAAGTGTATATCGCTCGGGCGTGGCCATGCGCGGGGCTGGTGTTGAGCGCTGCCCTTCAAGCGGTCTTGTACTGGCCGCGTGCTTCTGTGGATCGGTACAAAACCAGCGTCGCGATCAACCCGCAGACCGCCGCAACGGCCATCCATGCACCCGGCGCCGCCTTGTTGCCCGTCACATGAATCAGGTACGTGGAGATGGCCGGCGTGAACCCGCCGATAGTCGTCGCCAGGCTATATGCCAGCGAAAAACCTGTCGTGCGAACTTCGACCGGCATGACTTCGGTAAGCGCCACGACCATTGCACCGTTGTAGCTGCCGTACAGGAACGAGAGCCACAGTTCCACGCCGAGCAGGCGTAGGAACGACGGATCGGCGACCAGCCACTGCACCGCCGGATACGACGTGAGGATGGTGAGGATCGTGAAGAACAGCAGCACCGGGCGGCGACCGATGCGGTCAGACAACGCACCCGAGAGCGGCAACCACACGAGGTT
>NZ_JAQGMM010000492.1 GCF_028292365.1 Caballeronia sp. | reverse complement strand
CGTTTCGATCCACGGTGAACGCGACCACGACCAGCGAGCGCAGCATCGCTTGCGGCGTGCCTTTGAGTACCAGCGACGGATTCCGGTCGAAGATATGTTGCGCCACGCGGACCTTGTACTGATCGAGCGTGGCGCCGCTTACGGCGGCGGCCGGTTTGGGTTCGAGCGCGCTGGGCGGCGGCGTGATCGTGCAGGCGGCGATGGTTGTCGCGATCGATAAGGTCAGCGCGATACGCGCAGTGTTCAAACGGGATGTCATGGCGGGCGAGGCTCCACGAATTCGTTGCGCTCATACTTAACAATACGCGGCTGGTCCAAGTCTTGCTGCCCCATTTTGCGTATCCACTGCATTTTGATGCGCAAGGAGAACGCCATGAGCACCGATTCCACCGAGGTGAAAAATCCGAAACCCGCCGAGCATAGCGATAACGAGGCAAGCAAGATGCCGGATCGCGCCGATGACGACCGTAAGCAGGCCCCAAGCGATAAGCCCGGAAAGAAGCCAGGAGAGGGCGAGCCGGACGTGGGGTGAGGTTTGGAGTGTGTTTGGTACGCTAACCCCGCATCGGTGACGATGCGGGGTTTTTTATCGCGCTAAAGCTAGTTTTCGTACTAACAAAAAATGACCTTGCTTTTGAGTTAACGTTAGTACAATAATTGGATGGGAATTATCTACGACAGCGCGAAGCGCGACAAAACCTTTAATGAACGCGGACTGGACTTTGAGCTTGCTGCTGAGGTTTTTGCGGGCTTGACGCTGACGCAACCCGACTTGCGCTCCGATTATGGGGAGCAACGATTCGCGACTGCGGGCTGGTTGGAAGGCCGGATCGTCGTGTTGGTCTGGACGCCCCGCGGCGAGGATCGCCGCATCATAAGCATGAGGAAAGCAAATGACCGCGAAATTAAAAAACTCGCCGCGCACTTGGGTTGATCCCGACGATGCGCCCGAAATCACCAATGACTGGATCGCTGGCGCGGAGTTACGCGACGGTGGGAAGGTGCTTCGGCGGGGGCGCCCGCTAGGCAGCACGAAGACGCCGACCACTGTCCGCCTGGACAATGAAGTGCTCGAAGCGTTTCGCGCGACCGGACCGCGTTGGCAATCCCGCCTGAACGCTGCTCTCGCCGATTGGCTGAAGACCCACTCGCCGGACGAACTGCCGGTGTGATGCGCCTCACTCCGATCTTTGTATATACAAAAAACCTGGCCCTCAGCCAGTTTTGTATATACAATTTGCTCCGTGCAAGTCACCTTCGATGTGAATAAGAGCGCCCGCAATGTCGCTGAACGCAGTTTATCGTTCGAACGGGCTGCTGAATTCAATTTCGAGATAGCGTTGATCGGCACTGACGACCGGCGTGTTTATAGCGAAGTACGGTACGTCGCCTTGGGTTATCTCGACGAACGCTTGCATGTTCTCTGTTTCACTGAAACCCCACGATGGAATCCGTGTAATCAGTTTTCGGAAGGCTAATTCGAGAGAGGTGAATCACTATGCCAGCACGTAAACCCATGATTGACCAGAGCGGCGAAGTACGCGAACTGACCGCCGCGGACGTCGAGACGTTCAAGCGCGGCGGCGCTGCGTTACCCGCATCGTTGCGGGCGAAGACAGGCGTTCGCGGTCCTCAAAAAGCACCAACGAAGATTCCGTTGTCGCTTCGGCTTTCGCCACAGGTCGTGGAGGCGTTTCGCGCGTCGGGTGAGGGATGGCAGACGCGCATCGACGTGGTTCTGGCCGATTGGCTCAAAACTCATTCGCCGGACGAACTGGCCGTGTGAATGGCTTAGGTGGAAGCGAGGAATTTGCAGCAGAAGGTCGCAGACAAGCCGGAATGCCGGTTTTTGGCGGAAGCGGTGAGATTCGAACTCACGGACGAGTCACCCCGTCGCTAGTTTTCAAGACTAGTGCCTTAAACCGCTCGGCCACGCTTCCACGCTTTACAGACAAACTTTCACACACAGCAACTACGAGAAAAGTGCGTTCCGACCGCGTCGCACTTTTCCGGCAAGGCGCGTATTGTAGCGCAACTTTCCCTGGCGTCCAGCAGGCAAAACCGCCTCACCCTTCCAACGACCTGGTCGCGCGCAAACCCGGAAACAATCGCATCCATAACAACGCGACGGCGATCGTTCCCACGCCGCCAATCAGTACCGCGGGCACCGCGCCGAACAACCCCGCCGTCATCCCCGACTCGAACTCGCCCAACTGATTCGATGTCCCGATAAACAGCGAATTGATGGCCCCCACGCGTCCTCGCATATCGTCGGGCGTTTGAAGCTGAACGAGCGACATGCGCACGACCACGCTGATGACATCGGAGGCGCCTAGCGCGGCCAGCGCGATCAGCGAGACATACAGGTTCCGCGATAACCCAAACACAATCGTCGCAATGCCAAACGCGATCACGCCGCCAAACAACGCCGTTCCGGCGCGCTGTCGCAAGGGGAAATGGGCGAGATAAATCGATCCGGTCAGCGCGCCGACCGCGGGGGCCGCGCGCAGGACGCCGAGCGCCCACGGCCCGGCGTGCAGGATATCGTGTGCGAAAACGGGCAGTAACGCCGTCGCGCCGCCAAGCAACACCGCGAACAGATCCAGCGATAACGCTCCCAGAATCACAGGTTTGCGTCGAATGAAAGCGATGCCGGAGAAGAGCGACTCGAACGTCAGCGGCGTGCGCGTGCGCACCACCTGTTCGATCTTTACCGATGCCAACAGCACCGCCGCCCCAATGAACGCCACCGCTACCGCGCCGTACACCGTCAGCGCCCCGAGCCCATAGAGCAGACCACCCATCGCCGGGCCGAGGATCTGTGCGGTCTGGTTCGCCGACGTCGACCACGCGGTCGCGTATTGCAATTGGGCGCGTGGAATCAGATTGGGCAAAAGTGCGGCCATGGATGGCGACTCGAACGCGCGCGCCGACCCGGCAATTGCAGCGATCAAATAGATCAACCCCTGGGTAGTGATGCCGCGCCATGTCGCGATGCACAGCGTCAACGCGGCCACGCCCTGGATTGCCTGACAGACGAACGCGATCGTGCGCCGGTCATAGCGGTCCGCGACATGGCCGACTACCAGCGTGAGCATGAACATCGGCAGGAATTGCGAGAGGCCGACGAGCCCGAGTGCGAACGCGCTGTGTGTGATCGAGTAGATCTGCCAGCCGATTGCAACCGACATCATCTGGAACGCAACCGATGACATCACCCGCGCGCTCCAGAAAAGCGCGAAGGGACGGTGACGCATGACGGAGCCGGTGGTAAAACTAGGGGCGGACGCGTCCAATTTAACGATCTTCCTTGATTTTTATCGACGGCGTGTCCCGGAGAAAGAGCGCTTGCAAATCGTTGAGAAAATCCTGGCCACGCTGGGTTGGCGCAATGCGTTCGATATCGCGCGTAATCAAGCCACGGCGTTCCGCTTCGACCAGTCCCGGCTCGATCGCGGACATCGCGAGTCCGGTTCGTTCGTTGAACGAATGCACCGGAAATCCTTCCACGAGCCGCAACGTGTTGAGCATGAATTCGAATGGCAGATCGCGCGGTCCGACCTCGTGCTCTTCCTGTACCGCCGCGCCGCCAAGCGCTTCATCCATGTACGTTCCTGGATGTTTGTAACGAACCTGACGCACGATTTTCTGCGGAAACGACAACTTCGTATGCGCGCCCGCACCAATGCCGAGGTAGTCGCCAAAACGCCAGTAGTTCAGGTTGTGCTGGCTCTTCCTGTGCGGCTTCGCATAGGCCGACACCTCGTAGCGCTCATAACCCGCTGAAGCCGTGCGCTCGTGAATCCAGTCCTGCATGTCGGCGGAGGCGTCGTCGTCGGGAACGGGCGGTGGGTACTTGGCGAACATCGTGTTCGGTTCGAGCGTCAGGTGATACAGCGACAAATGCGGCGGCGCGAAACTGATCGCCGTTTCAATATCCGCCCGGCATTCATCCAGCGTCTGCTTCGGCAGCGCGAACATGAGGTCGAGGTTGAAGTTATCGAAGTTTTTTGCCGCTATTTCCACCGCCTGACGCGCTTGCGTTGCATCGTGGATCCGGCCGAGCGCCTTCAGATGCTGCTCGTTGAAACTTTGAATACCTATCGATAACCGGTTCACGCCGCTCGCCCGGAACTGCGCGAACTTCGCGGCTTCGAACGTGCCGGGATTCGCTTCGAGCGTGATTTCAGCGTCGGCGTCGAGCGGCAGCAGTGCGCGGGCATCGGAAAGCAGGCGGTCCAGTCCTTTCGCCGACAGCAAACTAGGCGTCCCGCCGCCAATGAAAATGGTGTGCACCTGGCGGCCCCATACCATCGGCAAGGCGCGCTCGAGATCGGCGCGCAATGCGTCGAGATAACGATCCTCGGGAAACGTCTCGCCCTTCCACTCGTGCGAGTTGAAATCGCAATACGGGCATTTGCGCACGCACCACGGGAAATGCACATACAACGACAATGGCGGCAGCGACGTCAGCCGGATACTGCCGGGCGATGTAAACGCCTTGACGACGTTGATCGTCTGAGGACCGCTCGAACTGGCCGTCACGATATTTCCTTCAACCGCGCCAGCAGATGACGAAGCGCGATCGCGCGATGACTGCTGGCATTTTTCACGGCGGGATCGAGTTCGGCGGCGGTTTGCCCAAGCGACGGCACCAGGAAATGCGCGTCATAGCCGAAGCCGTTCGCGCCGCGCGGGGTATCGATGACTTCGCCGTGCCAGCGGCCTTCCGCAATCAGCGGTTCCGGATCGTCGGCATGGCGCACCAGCACGAGGACGGAGAAGAAATAGGCTCGGCGGTCGGTTTCGCTCGCGAGATCGGCGACTAGCCGCGCGTTGTTCGCGGTATCGTTTTTCTCGCCGCCATTGAGCAATTGCGCATAACGCGCCGAATACACGCCCGGTGCACCGCGCAGCGCATGCACACAGAGGCCGGAGTCGTCGGCAAGAGCAGGCAATCCCGTCGCCGCCGATGCATGCCGCGCCTTCGCCAGCGCATTCTCGACGAACGTCACATGCGGTTCCTCGGCCTCGGACACCCCCAGTTCGCCTTGCGTCACGAGATCGATGCCCGCAGTGCTCAGCAATGCTGCGAATTCGCGTAATTTCCCCGGGTTATTGGACGCGAGCACAACGCGTTTCAACGCGTTATCAGAAGCGGAAACAGAAGCAGGATTAGACACTGAGCAGCTCCAGCGCGATCTTCTGCTTCGCGATCAACGTTTCAATACCGCTTTGCGCCAGATCCATCAGCGCGGTCATTTCGGCGCGCGTGAACGGTACGCCTTCAGCCGTTCCCTGTACTTCAACAAAGCCGCCGGCGCCGGTCATCACGACATTCATGTCGGTGTCGCACTGCGAGTCTTCGTCATAGTCGAGATCGAGAACCGGCTGGCCGTTGTACACGCCGACCGAGATCGCCGCGACAAATTGATTGATCGGCGATTCTGCGATCTTGCCGGCAGCCAGCAGCTTGGTCACAGCATCGTGGGCCGCGACAAACGCTCCCGTAATGCTTGCCGTGCGTGTTCCGCCATCGGCCTGGATCACGTCGCAGTCGATGTGCAGCGTGCGCGCGCCCAGCTTGTTCAGATCGAATACGGAACGCAGCGCGCGCCCGATCAGGCGCTGGATTTCCTGCGTGCGGCCGGTTTGCTTGCCGCGTGCGGCTTCACGGTCGTTACGGGTATTGGTGGCGCGCGGCAGCATGCCGTATTCGGCGGTGAGCCAGCCTTGATCGCGTCCGCGCAGGAATTCGGGCACGCGCTCGGAAATGCTCGCGGTGCAAATCACTTTGGTATCGCCGAATTCGACGAGCACCGACCCTTCTGCATGCTTCGTGTAGTGCCGCGTGATGCGCACGTCGCGCAATTGATCCGCGCGACGGCCGCTCGGGCGGTTGAACGGGGCGGACGGGTTCAGCGTGGAGTCGGTCATGGAGGCGGCAAAGTGAAAGAAACGCAGTGAAAGGAGCTTCGGCGCAGGGTAAAAAAAGCGTAAAAAAACGCGCCAAGGTTCGAATTTTATCCGCAATCGGAGTGAGCGTCCGGCGCAGCGTCCCGTATTGATCTGCGCGCGCTGCATAGCGGCATTGCGTTTCCAAGGGCGGGATCGGCAAAAATGGGATAATGCCAGCTTCCTCGCCCGGCCAACATTGCCTGCCATTCTCGCGCAGCTTCACGCCGGGCGTTTCGAAGCGAACTGGCCGCGCGGTGCAAGCAGCAAGCAACAAAGCAGCAAAGCAAGCAATCACGCAAGCAGCAACGCCGCCACGGCCTTCAATCACGGACGCGACAATGATCTACAGCATGACAGGCTACGCCAGCGCAACGCGCGAAGTAGCGTCGGACGGTGCGGGCGCCAATGGCTCGGGCGTGGGGGTATCGGTGGAATTGCGTACGGTGAATTCGCGCTTCCTCGACATGAATTTCCGCATGCCCGAAGACGTGCGCGTCTGCGAGCCGCAATTGCGCGAAATGCTGATGAACAAGCTCTCGCGCGGCAAGGTCGATATCCGCATCAACCTGAATCGTGCAGAGCAGACGACCATTGCCGGCGTGCTCAATCGCGATGCACTGTCGCAACTCGCCGCGCTGGAGCGCTCGGTGCTGGATATTTTCCCCGATGCCGAGCGCATGCGCACGGGTGAAATCCTGCGCTGGCCGGGCATTTTGTCGGAGAGCGGGGTATCGGCGGAAACGTTGCGCGACGCCGTTCTGGCATGCGGCAAGCAGGCGATCACCGAACTTATCGATGTCCGCGCCCGTGAAGGCGCCGCGCTCGCCGCCGTGCTGATCGCGAACGTGACGGAAATGGAAGCTATCGTGGCAAAGGTCACGCCGCTCGTGCCGGAACTGATCACGAAGCATCAGCAGAAAATTGTCGAGCGTTTGCAGGATGCGCTTGGGATTGCGTCGCCCGAAGGTACGCAAACGAGCATCCCGCGCGAGGAAATCGCGGAACGGATTCGCCAGGAAGTCACCATGTACGGCATCCGTATCGACATCACCGAGGAATTGCAGCGTCTCTCCGCGCATCTGGCGGAAACGCGCCACGTGCTGCAGAAGGGCGGGAAAGTGGGCAAGCGGCTCGACTTCATGATGCAGGAGTTGAATCGCGAAGCGAACACGCTCGGCTCGAAAGCGGCTGCAAAAGAACTCGCGGATTCGTCGATGACGCTCAAATTGCTCATCGAACAGATGCGCGAGCAAGTGCAAAACCTGGAGTAACGGCTCTATGAACGACGCACAACGCAACACCTACGCCGGTGTTTATCCGGGCAACCTGTTCATGGTCGTGGCGCCGTCGGGCGCGGGCAAGTCGACGCTGGTCAACGCGCTGCTCGCGCAGGATCAGGCAATCCGGCTGTCCGTGTCGTACACCACGCGCGAACCGCGCCCGGGCGAGCAGAACGGCGTTCAATACCATTTTGCTTCCGTCGATGACTTCATGGCGCGCCACGCCGCTGGCGAGTTTCTCGAAAGCGCGGAAGTGCACGGCAACTACTACGCTACGTCGCGCGTGTGGATTGAAGAGCAGATGAAAAGCGGTCACGACGTGCTGCTTGAAATCGATTGGCAAGGCGCACAACAGGTCAAGAAACGCTTTCGCAATGCGGTGGAAATCTTCATCCTGCCGCCGTCGCTGGATGCGCTGGAAGAGCGCCTGAAGAAGCGCGGCCAGGATGCGCCGAACGTGATCGTGCGCCGTTTGCTGGCAGCCGGCAGCGAGATGGCGCATGCGCCTGAAGCGGAATACGTGCTGATCAACGAGAACTTCGAACGCGCGCTCGGTGAATTGCAGTGTCTCGTTGCTGCCACACGGCTACGTTTTGGTTCACAGTACGCCCGTCATACGCAGTTGTTTGTCGAGTTAGGCATACACTCGCCGCACGCCGAGTGAACGGGGCTTTCCGGTCACATAAGGTAGAATGAAGAACATATCGAGAAGGAATCAACCATGGCCCGCATCACCGTCGAAGACTGTCTGAAAATGATCCCCAATCGCTTCGAGCTCGCGCTCGCAGCAACGTATCGCGCGCGCCAGCTCGCTCAAGGCCATACGCCGAAGATCGAAAGCCGCGACAAACCGACTGTTGTTGCGCTGCGCGAAATCGCGGCCGGCCAGGTCGGTGTCGAGATGTTGAAGAAGGTTCCGGTCTGATTTAAGGTCCGGACGTCTACGCGCCTTGTCACTAACCGCGTCAGCTAACCACGGAGGCGACCATGAATCCTGTTCCATCGTCCGTCTCTGTGGATCCGCATAACGACGTCCTCAGCACAGAATCTCACTCTCAGAATCACGCGCACGATCATGACACCGCTCATGATGCCGACTCGCCCTCGGCGGCGCGCAAGTACATCGACGCAGTTCTCGAACAATCGTTTCGCCATCTGTTCGGGCCGACTGCCACACCGGAAAAGCCGCGCCGCCACGACGTCGTTTCCATTGCGAAACTGACCACTGAGCTGGCCGCGTACCTTTCGCCGGAAGAAATCAAGCAGATCAAACTGGCTTTCCATTTCAGCGATGAAGCCCATCTTGGGCAATATCGTCAAAGCGGTGAGCCATACATCACGCATCCGGTTGCGGTCGCGGAAATCTGCGCCAGCTGGAAACTCGACGATCAATCGATCATGGCGGCGTTGCTGCACGACGTGATCGAAGATCAGGGCGTGACGAAGACCGAGATTGCCGAACGTTTCGGGCCGAAGGTTGCAGAACTTGTCGACGGCTTGTCGAAACTCGACAAAATGGAGTTCCGCAATCGCGAGGAAGCGCAGGCGGAAAATTTCCGCAAGATGCTGCTCGCCATGGCGCGCGACGTCCGCGTGATTCTCGTCAAACTGGCGGACCGGCTGCATAACATGCGCACGCTGGGCGCGGTGCCGCCGGAAAAACGGCGTCGCGTGGCACGCGAAACCATCGACATCTATGCGCCTATCGCGCATCGGCTTGGATTGAACAACACGTATCGCGAGCTGCAGGACCTGAGCTTCGCGAACTTCAATCCTCATCGGTACGCCACGCTCGAGCGCGCCGTGAAGGCTGCTCGCGGTAATCGGCGTGAAGTGGTAGGCAAGATCCTTGAAGCGGTCCAGCGCACGATCGCGGACGCGAAAATCAAGGCTGACGTGACCGGCCGCGAGAAAACCATCTTCAGCATTTACAAGAAGATGCGTGACAAGCAGTTGTCGTTCTCGCAAGTGCTCGACGTCTATGGTTTTCGCGTGGTCGTAGATACCGCGCTCGAATGCTATACGTGCATTGGCGCGCTGCACGCACTTTACAAACCAGTGCCGGGCAAGTTCAAGGACTACATCGCCATTCCGAAGGTGAACGGCTATCAGTCGTTGCACACCACGCTGGTGGGTCCGTTTGGCGCGCCCATCGAATTCCAGATCCGTACACGCAAGATGCACGAAATTGCCGAAGCAGGCGTGGCTGCGCATTGGCTGTACAAGAATGGCGGCGCGGATCTGAACGACGTGCAAAAGCGTGCACACCAATGGCTCAAGTCGCTACTCGACATTCAAAGTGAAGCCGGCGATTCGAGCGAATTCCTTGAACACGTCAAGATCGATCTGTTCCCCGATGCGGTCTACGTGTTCACGCCCAAGTCGAAGATCATGCCGTTGCCGCGCGGCGCGACAGCACTGGATTTCGCGTATTCCATTCACAGCGATCTTGGCAATCAATGCGTCGCGGTAAAGATCAACAACGAGTTGCTGCCGCTGCGCACGGAGTTGAAGAGCGGCGATATCGTGGAAGTGATCACAGCCCCTTATTCAAAGCCGAATCCCGCTTGGCTTGGCTTCGTACGTACCGGCAAGGCGCGTTCGGCCATTCGTCACTATCTCAAGACCATGCGGTTGAACGAATCGGTTCAACTGGGCGAACGGCTGGTTGATCAATGCCTCAAGAGTTATGGACTGGCGTTGTCGGAAGTGACGCCGGAAGCGTGGGAAAAGTTGGCGCAATGGACGGGCAACAAGAGCCGTCAGGAAATTTTCGCGGATATCGGCCTCGGCCGGCGCGTTGCCGCTGTCATGGCCAAGCGTATCGAAGTGCTGATGACTGGCCGCGATGACGACGATTCCCCGCGCGAAAGCTTCAGCACGAACACCGCGCCGCCGGTTGTGATCACCGGCACCGAAGGAATGTCGGTGCAGTTGTCGGCTTGCTGCCGCCCGATTCCCGGCGACGACATCATGGGTTACATCGGCATCGGGCTCGGTATGGCGATCCACACCACCGAATGTCGTGTGGCGCAGCGGATTCATAAACGCGATCCCGGCCGATGGATCGACGTGGCATGGGCGCCGCAGCCGGGTCGTCTATTCGATGTAGCCATCAAGGTGCTCGTCAGCACGTCGAAGGGCGTGTTCGCCCGCGTGGCGGCTGATATCACGTCGGCTGACGCCAATATTGTCCATATCGCCATGGATGAGGACGTGACGCAGGAATCCACCGTACTGCGTTTCGTGATCCAGGTCAGCGATCGTGTGCACCTGGCGAACGTCATGCGGCGCGTGCGCACGAACCCGGACGTGATGCGCATCGCGCGTGAGCGGCCGAGTGACGAGCCACATCATCGCAATACCGAAGGCGGCATGCGGATCGATCGCGAACGCGGCGATTATTGACGCCTGGCGTTCGCCCCTTGGCGAGAGCGGCCGGCAGAGTCTGAGTTTGACCATGACCCTGACTCGCCGCCGCTGGAAAGCGACCTGCGTGCCTGTACCCATTCTGCGTACACAGGGGCACTTATGAAAACATCGGAACTGGAAGGCGCTGAGCTCGACTACTGGGTCGCGCGCGGGCTGCATGACTTCATCCGCGAAATTCATTTCACCGATGGGGGCCAGACGCTCTCGATCCGTGGCAACGACCGTGGCCGGGCCTGGGACGGGCGCTTCCTGCCGTCGACGTCGTGGGAAGCGGCATCAGTGGTGCTTGAGCGCGCGTGCCGGCTGGAGATGAACGACCACGGACGTGGCGAGGTCGTGTGCACGGCGATATTTGGCAAGGCCGGTGCGGAGGTACAGGGGCGCGGACCGTCGCTACGTATCGCGTTATTGCGCGCGTTCCTGCTGCATGCGTTCGGAGACACGGTGGACGACGAGTTTCCGCATCGTTCGCAAATGCTGCTTGGAGAACGCGCTGAACCGATGGGAGAGCAGAGCGCGGCGGCGACCGTTGAAGATGCACCGTTGCCGGACGGGCGTATAGGCGACATTGGGTCGACTGCACGGCAGTAAGCGGGTTTGTTGCGTCTTTGCGCGCCCCGTGGAATGTGCCGGGCGCGCTCAACGCACTTTCCGCCAAGGAAGCGCGCGCCTTTCTCCCGCACAAACAAAAAGGGCCTTCCGTGAGGAAGGCCCTTCTAAAACTGGTGCGGCTGGCAGGATTCGAACCCACGACCCCTTGGTTCGTAGCCAAGTACTCTATCCATCTGAGCTACAGCCGCGCATGAAGCAGAGTAATACAAAAAACTGATGCAGGAAACGCCTGCTTGAAACAAAACAACTAAAACGCTTTGAAGAAGTGGTGCGGCTGGCAGGATTCGAACCCACGACCCCTTGGTTCGTAGCCAAGTACTCTATCCATCTGAGCTACAGCCGCACGCGAGACCAAGAGTATAGCCAAGCTCTCTCGAAAAAGGAAGAGTTCCCCCTCGATTTCTGTAATGCCGATCTCCTTCGTGTTACCGTGCACAGGAGCTATCTCGCTCCTCTTCACGTCATTTTGAGCGGTTTGCACCATGAACAAAGCATTTGTAAAGGAATCAGACGAGAGCGACGAAGATCTCGACCTCGAGCAACCCGCCGGCGTCCCCCCCGGCACCAAGAACTACATCACGCCCGCAGGGCACCAGCGTCTGCGTGACGAGTTGCTGCATCTGCTGGACGTTGAACGGCCTGATGTCGTGAAACTGCTTTCCTGGGCGGCATCCAATGGCGACCGATCGGAGAACGGCGACTACATTTATGGCAAGCGGCGCTTGCGTGAGATCGACCGGCGAATTCGCTTCCTGACCAAACGGCTCGACAAGGCGGAAGTGGTGGACAGCAGCCGGCAGGAAAACGTCGATCAGGTGTTTTTCGGCGCAACGGTGGATTACGCCGGTGACGATGGCGAAGCGCACACGGTGACCGTCGTGGGCGTAGACGAAGTCAATCTGGATGTGGGGCACGTGAGCTGGATCTCGCCCATTGCCCGTGCCCTGCTCAAGGCCAAGGTCGGCGATACGGTCACGCTGCACACGCCCGCGGGCGTGCAGCAAATCGATATCCTCGATGTGCGTTATCCATCGAAGGCCTGAGGCGGTTGATCTGAAGCACTAACGCCGGGAAACTCAGGACGAAAAAAAGGCGCCGCAAGCGGCGCCTTTTTCACATCGGTACAACCTTGAACAAGACTTAGAAGCGGTGACGAATGCCGACCGTTGCCGAGACTTGATTCGGGGTCGACGACATGCCTACGCCCGTGATCGGAGCGCCCAGGCCATTGCTCAGGTCGATCGCGTGAACGTATTCGCCTTGCAGGTACACGTCCGTGCGCTTCGACAGCGAGTAAGCCGTTTGCAGAGCGAACGTATGGAACGACGGCTTTTCACCATCAAGACGTGCGTCCGTGTACGTGTACTCGCCAGCCAGGCTCAATGCCGGGGTCAGCGCGTAACGGCCGTTCAACTCGTAGTTGTTGAAGCGAGCGTAGTTGTTCGTCAAACCAACGCCTGCGCCGCCGGTCGCTGCGCCCGTGATGCCAAGTGCGTCTTCAAGCTTCGTTTGCGTGAACACAAAGCCAACCGTTGCCGGGCCGAACGCGTAGTTCAAACCAGCACCGAACGTGCGCTGCAGGCCTGCCACGAACGTGTTGTCGCCAGCAACTGCGCCGTTAGCGTTGGAGATTGCCGCAGCAGCTCCAGCACCGGTTACGTCGTTGTTCAGTTGCAAGTAGGCAGCAGCAATGTTCAACGGACCGTAGTTATACGATGCGCCAACGCTGTAAGCACGGTTGTTCGCGAAGCCAGCTTGCTGGTTCGAGAAGCCGTACTGCGCGCCGAACTTGAAGCCGGCGTAGTTCGCGCTCTGGTACTTGACCGAGTTGTTGATACGGAACGAGTTGTCGAGGTTGTCATTGTCGAACGGGTGTGCGAACTGCGTGCCACCGTATTGCGTGCCGGTCAGTGCCAACGGGCCGAGGTAATCGACCACGGAGTCATACTGACGACCCAACGTCACAGCACCGTATTGCGTGCTCGACAGACCGACGAATGCCTGACGGCCGAATTCACGGCCTTGCTGACCCAGCGTGCCGTTAGCAATGCTGAAGCCGTTTTCCAACGTGAAGATTGCCTTCAGGCCACCGCCGAGGTCTTCAGCGCCGCGCAGGCCCCAACGGCTGCCGTTCACCGAACCGCTGGTTTCCTTGAAATTATGCGAGCCGCCCTGGTTGTTTGTGTACGTCAGGCCAGCGTCGATCAAACCGTACAGCGTCACGCTGCTTTGAGCATGAGCGGCGGTTGCAAATACGCCCGACAGGGCGGCGACCATGAGAGTCTTTTTCATCTTTGTAACTCCGAGAGCAATTTGGGTCTGACAACCCAGGCTTGAAGGAAACCTTCACTCCGACGCGCTGCGAGAGGCGCTGTCAGGTGATTTCGTGTATCAAAGGAAGACACAGTCGTTTCCGGACCAGACGAAGTGTAAAGACGGTGTTACAGCGATGGCATTCCGATTTACGCAATAAAGTATTCTGCGATCGGCAATGATTAAGAAAGGCAATCTTAGCCTTTACTGGCAAGGCTTTGCGGGGGATTGGCGAGGCTGAATGCGGAGTGTCAACAGACGTTCGTTGCGCAATTGCTACATGCGCTATCGTTAAAATACAACGCCAATAATCCTAAATGTCGATTGTTGACGGAACAGCAATAGATGATTGCCAGAACTGTAGATGATCACCCGAAGACGTGCCGTTATACTTCAAGTGCTGCTTTCCGAAGCAGACTTTTTCGTTGACGGAAAAGATCTCCAAACCTTGTCGGCGCGACTTCCCAGTCGCGCTTTTTTTTGCCTGAACGGGCTGGACGCCCACAGCGTGTTCCATGCGCGCTTTTCTTAGATAGCTGCTTCCAGCTCTTCTTCCTGCATCCCTTCAGCTTTATTCCCAGGACCTGGTGATTCCGCGCCGTCGTTGCTATCGAATGTGAGCGGACCCGATATGGTCCAGTCCTCCATCACATATCGACGTGCATCCATTGGCGAGGACAGGAGGTTTTGCCAATGATCGCCGTGCCATGCCGGGTCGAAATCCAGAGCTGAATGCGATTCCACTACTGCTTGGGGCGCCACCAACGTCCTGATCCACGAAAACATGCTTTTGAGTTCGGTCGTCACAGCAATGACCTCCTTTAAAGTGTTTGCGGTACCGATTCATGATGCCGATAGCTGATTTCGGTAACAAGGCTCGTTAACGCTTACGATTCGATAATAATGGTTACAACCTGAGTAAATATTTCCTTTTGGCGGATAGGGACGGTTTAATCCGGAATTATTACGACCATTGTTGTCTTTTAAACAGTCCCTGATTCGAGAGCACAGAAAGCGCATGCGAACTAGCCGGCGGAGCTCCGCCATCGCGTCGAGGCCGCCTGGCGACTGGAAACAATCCGGAACCATCGGTGCTCGAATGGACGTGAGCTAAAATGCCCAATCGATACGCCTCTTTCCCGCGCGGATCGCGTCCATTCCTCTTTTAGCGGTCAGCGCTGTGCTCCCAATCGTTACTACTAATAGTGTTAGCTCAGAACCGCTGGTTTTCGTCGATCTCGAGACCACGGGCGGCACGTTCGGCGTGAATCGCATCACTGAAATCGGCGTGGTCGAGGTCGGGCCAGCTGGCGTGACGCAGTGGAGTTCGCTCGTCAATCCGCAGCAGCCGATTCCATTCTTTATCCAGCAACTTACCGGGATCAGCGATTCGATGGTGCGCAACGCGCCGACGTTTGAATCCATCGCGCATGATTTGCTGGCCCGTCTCGATGGGCGGCTGTTTATTGCGCACAACGCGCGGTTTGATCACGGCTTCCTGCGCAGCGAGTTCAAGCGGGCGGGCATCAAGTTCCAGCCCGACGTGCTGTGCACGGTCCAGTTGTCGCGCACTATCTATCCGGCGGAGCGCCGGCATGGGCTCGATGCGTTGATCGAACGGCACGCGCTCGTGCCTGCGGCGCGACATCGCGCACTGGCCGACGCCGATCTGCTCTGGCAATTCTGGCAGCATCTGCATCGCGCATTTTCCGTCGATGTCCTGCATGGCTATATAGCGCAGGTTGCGCGGCGTTTCCGGCTGGCGGGGGATATCGACGAAGACACCATCGAACAGATCCCGGCCGGTTGCGGCATCTACGTGTTTTATGGCGAAGATGATGTGCCGCTGTATGTTGGACGAAGCGTGCGCTTGCGCCAGCGCGTTCGGGCGCATCTATCGGGTGTGAAACGCTCGGCGAAGGATCTGCGGCTCGCGGAACTCGTCCGCCGCGTGGAGTGGACTGCGACGGGCGGCGAGATCGGCGCGATGCTGGCGGAAGGGGGCTCGGTTGCACGCTTGCGTCCTGCACATAACCGGCTGTTCAAAACACGTCGCGACGACCCGAGCCACGCGCCCTGGACGTACCCCGGCGCCATTGCAATAGAGGAAACGGACGCCACGACCAGCGCGCGGGTCTGGCATGTGGTTGATGGATGGCAGTATTTCGGCATGGCCGCGTCGCTCGACGAAGCTGCGCAACTACGCGCGGCAACGAGCGCGGCCTGCTTCGAGTTATCGACGTACCGGATTCTCAGGGAACGTCTGTCGCACGGACTGACAATCATGCCGCTTGCCGCTGCGGCTTGTCTGTCGAGCGAGCCGGTCTAGCCGACCGCGCCCACGCCACCCGACGCGCACACGTGCGACAACGCGCGCGTAAGCGGCGCGTTCTGGGCCGAATCGTAGCGGGTGAGATGCTTCCAGCGCGCAATGCTGTCGGCCAGCCGCAACGGGCAGTCGTCCGCATGGCGCAACGGCTCCACGCCAGCTAGCGCGGAGAGTAACGCGTTGGTCACGCGATCGAGCTTTGGCCGGGTATCGCGGGCGAGGTCCGGCGGCGTTCCTTCGGGACCCCGCGACTTCCGCCAGTTATCGAAGAGGGCGTTTTGCACGTCCTTGCTCGCCTCAATCTGATCGCGAAAGAAAAGCTGCGCAAACGCCGGATCGATACCGGCGGATTTTGCGCGGCTATCGATACTGGCCAGTAATGCAGCTTCACGGGGTTGATCGGTGATGGACTCGTGATGCAGCCATTTCCAGCGGGCGACCGGTTCTGCGAGCGCCAGCCGCTGTGACGACAACGCAATGAGATTGGTAAAGGGCGTGTCGTCGCCATCAGCGAACGCTGCCGAGGAACCAGCGGTGATGGCAATAACAAAGGCAGCCAAGGAAGCGATGGCGCGGAGAACTTGCAGAAGGGAGTGGCGAAGCATGAATACCGGAGCCAGAACGGGAAAGCCGCAGCATAACGTAACACGCGGTATGCCGCGCAGGGCACGCGTGTGATGAGCATCCGGTGTTTCAAGCAATGATCGTGAAACGCACCACGCTCGTGGCGTTATAAGGTGAAACCGGTCGTGCTATTTCGGTCGCGCTATTAATGCCAGCGTGCAAATCCGGCGCTGCTGCAAAGACATGCTGCAACGATCAAGCGTGCAGAAACTGCGGCCTGCACAACATCTGCAAACACCGTGGGCGTACTGCGCATCTCAGCAATTACTTCGGGTCGCACAGGTTACGTTGCTCGTCGAAGAACGCCCGCACGTACTCAGGCAACTCTGCGAGGAATTCCACCCCGACCGGTTCTTGATCCGGACATTGCACCTTGTCGGGCGTCGGGATTTTCGTCGGTTTGGCGTCCATCATTTTCTCTCCTTGTATAGGTCGATTATCAATCTCGACTCTGGCTTCGCGCTAGCGTCGAATGCGCGGCTGCTGCATTTCCATGTTTCTGTGTTGCTTTAACGGAACACCCTTGGCGTGACTTAAGGCTGTGATAATTCTTGGTTCAGCAGCCGATATTTTCCGCGCCACAAGATCCGCTCGTCAGCTAATTTCCCGGCCACTTTCACTGATTAACTCATCGCCCGCTTATTGCTGATTTTTGCCGACGCCTGATGGCGGTAGCGGCCAATATTTCGCAAGCCACTTCAAAGTACCCGGCCTTTCTGCTGGGCCAATTCCGTGTTCCGTGTTCGAAAACGCGAATCGTTGCTTAAAAGCGAGTCCCCTCAATAGGGATAACGGCACGATTCAGTTGTGGTTGACCGTTTTATCTATCTTTAGAAAAATTTAACCTTTTTCTATGTCTGTAAGCGTACGTATTCATGCAAACGAATGTTCGCAAATGACGCGAGAAGAAAGCATCGGAGAAACGACGGGAAGTTTATGAATTGCGATCACTTAAAGTTTCACTTTAAGTTCATGAACTTACTGATTGTTTCTGAAGATAATTTTTGAGATGAAGCCGAAAAAATGAAAAACCCGCGAAGCCTGGAGGCGACGCGGGTTTCTTGAAATGAAGCTTGGTGCCGGAAAGAGGAATCGAACCCCCGACCTTCGCATTACGAATGCGCTGCTCTACCGTCTGAGCTATTCCGGCATCAGAGAAACGAGATTATAAGGACCTTCCGGCGAGTTTGGCAACACCCTACGGCTAATTCTTTTCCGAGTGATAACGCGTCACGCGTTCGACCTCGTTCTTCGATCCGAGGAACACCGGCACGCGCTGATGCAGGTTGGTCGGAACGATGTCGAGGATGCGATGCTCGCCATCCGTCGCGGCGCCGCCCGCCTGTTCAACGATGAACGCCATCGGGTTCGCTTCGTACAGCAAACGCAGCTTGCCCGGCCGATCGGGCGTGCGCTTGTCGGCGGGGTACATGAATACGCCGCCACGGCTCAGGATACGGTGCACGTCTGCAACCATCGACGCGATCCAGCGCATGTTGAAATCTTCTTTGCGCGGGCCGTCCTTGCCTTCGATCAACTCGTTCACATACTTTTGCACCGGCTCGTACCAGTGACGGCTATTCGATGCGTTGATTGCGTACTCGTGCGTGTCGGCGGGAATCTGCATGTTGCTTTGCGTGAGTACCCACGATCCGAGTTCGCGGTCGAGCGTGAAGCAGTTCACGCCGTAGCCGGTGGTCAGTACGAAAACGGTCTGCGGTCCATAGACCGCATAACCGGCCGCAACTTGCGCCGAACCTGGTTGCATGAACGCTTGTTCGCTCGGCTCCATGCCGTCCGGGCATCGGAGCACTGAAAAGATCGTACCGATAGACACGTTCACGTCGATGTTCGACGAGCCGTCGAGCGGATCGAACGTGAGCAGGTAGTTACCCTTCGGATAGCGGTTCGGGATCGGGAAAATCTTTTCCATTTCCTCCGATGCCATCGCGGCCAGGTTGCCGCCCCATTCGTTGGCTTCGAGCAAAATTTCGTTCGAGAGAATATCGAGTTTCTTCTGCACTTCGCCCTGGACGTTTTCGCTGCCGGCGGTGCCCAGCGCTTCGCCCAACGCGCCCTTGCTCACTTGATAGCCGATCTGCTTGCACGCGCGCGCGATCACTTCGATCAAGAGTCGCAGGTCGGCGGGAAGGTTTTGATGTTCGCGCTGCTGCTCGATCAGGTACTTGGTGAGCGTCGTGCGGCGTGAAATAGATGATGGGGTCGACATTGCGTTGGGCTCCGAGAGCGTTAGACGAATGCCTCAGATTCTACCCGCTCGGAATGTGTCTCCCGATGTCACAGGAATGTGGCGCACATTTAACGGATTGCGGCGGGACGCGAATCCTGGTTTTTGAGAGACGACGGCGCATAAAAAAACCGGCGCCGCAGCGCCGGTTTCCTTGAGCCGGGATAACGGATTAAAAAATCCTTAACCCAGCGCTTTTTCCACAATCTCGCGTACATCGCGCGATTTCACCTTCGACGCCACCTGTTCCAGCGCCGCGTGCGCCTTCTCACGCAAAGCAGGCGTATACCGGCGCCATTGTTCGAGCGTGCGAGCCAGGCGTGCAGCCACCTGAGGGTTCATTGCGTCGAGCGCCGTGACCTGTTCGGCCCAGAACGCATACCCGGAACCATCGGCGGCGTGGAATTGCGCCGGATTTGCACCGCAGAAGCTGAAAATCAGTGAGCGGGCGCGATTCGGATTTTTCAGCGTGAACGCCGGGTGTTGCATCAGCTTGCGCACGATCTCGAGCACATTGCGCTTCGGTCCACCGCGTTGCGTGGCTTGCAACGCAAACCATTTGTCGATGACCAGCGGTTCTTTTTCGAAGCGTTGGTAGAAATCGCCAAGGGCCGCATCAGCGACCGTGGTATCGACGGAACCTGACGCGCCCGCCGTCAGCAACGCCGACAACGCAGCCGACCGGTCCGTCATGTTATTCGCGGCGTCGTACTGGGCGCTTGCCAGTTCGATCGCGCGGGTGGGATCGTCGAGCTGGCTCAGATAGGCGAGGGCAAGATTCTTCAGGCCGCGCTTGCCGGCGTCGTCCGGCGTCGCGCGATATTCGCCCGGCGTGCGGTTCGCTTCGTACACGGCGAGCCAACGGTCGCGCAGGCCCGTGGCGAGGCGGCGGCTCACGAACACACGTGCGGCGTGAACGGCGGCGGGGTCCGACACAGCCATTTGCTCTGCCAGATATCCCTCGGACGGCAACATCAGCGTCAGTTCCTGGAATGCCGGCGTGAGCGTGCTGTCGTCTAGTACCTGAGCGAATGCGGATACGACCTGGTCGTCGAGCGTCAATTCCTCACCTTTCGATGCCCGGTCCGCGAGCGCAAGCAGTTCGCGCGTGGCGAGGCGCTGGCCGGCTTCCCACCGGTTGAACGGGTCGCTGTCATGAGCCAGCAGAAACGCGAGCTGTTCGTTGGTGTAGTCGTAATCGACCACCACCGGTGCCGAGAAATTGCGCAGCAACGAGGGCAACGGCTCTTCGGCGACATCGGCGAACGTGAAGGTTTGTTCCTGTTCCGTGAACTCCAGCACGCGCGTGGTGCCTTGCGGTTCCTTCTCTCCGTCAAGCTTCAGCGGCAGGTCGGCGCCGTTCTTGCCGATCAGGCCGACTGAAAACGGAATCAGCAGCGGACCCTTTTGGGTCTCGCGCGCGGCCTCGGATGCTTCGCCGTAGCCTTGCGTGAGCGTCAACGTGTAACGCTTCGCGGCTGCGTCGTAACGCGTGCGCACTGTGATCCTGGGCGTGCCCGCCTGGCTGTACCAGCGCTCGAATTGCGCCAGGTCGCGGCCGTTTGCGTCGGCCATGGCGTGGCGGAAGTCGTCACAGGTGACCGCCTGGCCATCATGGCGCTGGAAATACAGGTCCATGCCGCGCCGGAAACCGTCGCGCCCAAGCAGCGTCTGATACATGCGCACGACTTCCGAACCTTTTTCATAGACGGTCATCGTGTAGAAGTTGTTGATCTCCACGTAGCTTTCCGGGCGCACCGGATGCGCCATTGGACCCGCGTCCTCGGCGAACTGCATCTGGCGTAGCACGCGGACGTCGTCAATCCGTTTGGTGGCGCGCGCCGCGTCGCTGGCTGCGCCCGGTTCGAGCCCGGCGGCCATGTCGGCGGAGAATTCCTGGTCGCGGAACACGGTCAGGCCTTCCTTCAGGCTCAACTGGAACCAGTCGCGGCAGGTCACGCGGTTGCCCGTCCAGTTGTGGAAGTACTCATGGCCGACCACCGCTTCAATATTGCCGAAGTCCACGTCTGTAGCCGTTTCAGGATTCGCGAGCACGTACTTCGTATTGAAGATGTTCAAGCCCTTGTTTTCCATCGCGCCCATATTGAAGTCGCTCACGGCAACAATCATGAAGCGGTCCAGGTCGAGCTCCAGCCCAAAGCGGCGTTCGTCCCATTCGATGGAATGAACCAGCGAATCCATGGCGTGTTGTGTCTTGTCGAGATCGTGAGGTTCGACCCAGACCTGAAGCAGTTTTTCCTTCCCCGAACCGGTCTTTATGCGCTGCTCGAGCTTGACGAGCTTGCCGGCCACCAGCGCGAACAGGTAGCTTGGTTTCTTGAACGGGTCTTCCCAGCGCGCAAAGTGCCGGCCATTTTCCAGATCGCCTTCTTCGATCAGGTTACCGTTCGACAACAGCACCGGGTACGCTTCCTTGTCGGCCCGCAACGTGACCGTGTACGTGGCCATGACGTCGGGGCGGTCGAGGAAATACGTAATGCGCCGAAAGCCCTCAGCCTCACATTGCGTAAAGAAATTGCCACCGGATACATATAGGCCAGACAAGGTTGTGTTCTCGGCCGGATTGCACGCGCTTTCCAGAGTCAATTCAAACGCGTCGGGAATATTGCTCACCGACAAACCGTTCTCAGTAACGCGGACATCCGCATGCGGGCGCCCGTCGACCGTTGCACCAATGAACTCCATCTGCTCGCCAAGCAACTCTAGCGTTGCGGCAGGCGCGGCGTCGGGGTTACGGCGCAGGCGCATGGTGTTGCGCACTACCGTGCGTTCGGGGACGAGATCGAATTCGAGCGCGACGGTATCAATCAGGAATGCGGGCGGCGTGTAGTCGGCGCGGCGGATTACGGCAGGTGCGGTCGAGTTGGACATGGTGGACATGGCGGTTCTGTTTGAGTTGAGCGGGTGCCTTTGCTTTCCAGGCGGCCTTGTGTCGGACCATTGTACAAAGGCTCACGGGATCGTGCGCTCGATTTGGGGTCGGCCGAATGGCCTGTTTCCCGAACTTCACCTGTCTTCGGTGGTCTTTAAACAGGTGGAGTCAGGCAGTTTTCGTACGGTGCGTGCGACACTTCACGGCCGCTGTTTTACACATGACATCGCAACAAAGATCAACAAGACAAATGAGGTCGGCCATGACGTTTGGACGGTGGTACGGGGAGTGGAAAGGTGCGGTGCGCGTGCTGCTAATAGCGGGCTTCGCGTTGCTCGGAGGGTGTACGACCTACGTGCAGACCCAGGTGGCGGCGTTCTCCGACTGGTCCGGGACCGATGCCACGCGGACCTATGCGTTCGTGCGCTCGGCGCCGCAGCAAAACAGCATTGAACAGAAGACGTATGAAGTGCTTGCCGCGAACGAACTCGCCACGCACTCGTTCAAGCAGGTTCCCGACGCCAGCGCGCGTTATCTCGTGGAGCTGTCGTACTCCATTCGCGGCGACATGGTCACCGTGCGCCAGCCCGTCTATTACGATCCATGGCCCATGTACGGCGGCTGGTACGGCCGGCCGTACGGATGGGGCGGATACGGCGGATACGGCGGTTGGGGCGGTTGGGACATGGGGCCGACGGGTTATGTCGACCAAAGCTACCCGATCTTCGTCCACTCGCTGCAGATCCGCATGACCGAGCGTGAAGGCGGGCGCGAAGTGTACAAAGTGACCGCGAGCAATTCAGGCGGCGAATCGTCGCTGGTCCGGGCCATGCCCTATTTGGTCCGCAGTGCGCTTGCGGATTTTCCGCTGGGTAACGGCACCGTGCGCACGGTGAAAATCCCGCTCGACAAAACGGGCGGTGTCAGCAATGAAGCGCCGGTTTCGGTCGGGACAAACGAGAAGGCCGCCGCTCCGGCGCCAGCCCCAGCACCGGTACCCGTGCAATAGCCGTCAGGCCGTGGGTTTCGGGTGGGCTCTGATTGAGAAAAATTTACCGTTACGGTGACCGGCGGCCCGATCCGGTCACCGCGGTTGCCGCCTTCGTTGCAGTCCGCGAAATGCTCGAATTCGGGTTAAAAATCCGCTTTGTTGCAGGCGTATGGTGGAGCGCCCTTGTATGCAATTAAATTCGAAACGAGATATATTTCGAGGATGAACAAACCCCGCAACGCTAAACCACATGCGCTTCCTGAGCCCGCAACCTGGGATGCGCGGCTCGCCCGGCGACTCGTTACACCGCTCATCGGCACCCCCGTTACACCGAACCACCTGACGACTCTGCGCTTGCTGATTGGCATTGCCGGCGCTTATTACCTGTCGGTCGGCAGCTTCTGGTTATGCAGCCTGGGCGCATTGCTGATCGCGCTGTCCAATTTCGTCGACCATACAGACGGCGAACTCGCGCGAATCAGCGGCCAATCAAGCAAAATCGGTCATTTTTACGATCTCGCGTGTGATTCCTTGGTGACCGTGCTGCTGTTCGTCGGTCTCGGGTTTTATGTGCGCGTCCATCATCCGGCAATGATTGTGTCGGCCGAATGGCTTGGCGCGATTGCGGGTGTCGCTGTCGCACTGATCTTCTTCCTGCGGATGCGGATTGAATCCATGGCGGGCAAGAGCGGCACGAAGCAGGCGTCCATGGCGGGTTTCGAGACCGAAGACGTCTTGTATCTGCTGCCGGTGGTGACGCTGCTCAATGGCATGACGCCGTTTCTCGTGGCGGCTTCCATTGGTGCGCCGCTGTTTGCTGTCTGGGTCGTCGTGGATTATCAGCGCGCAGTGCGGCGTTTCACCCGGGCCACGGCGCTCAACAAAGATGCTGATGGTCAAGATCAGGATTTGCAGGCTGTTCAATGAATTCATCTGTCGATTCCTTAGCCCCTCGTGCCGTTGGCGGCAAGTCCGCTGAGCGCAAGAGCTCTCACGCTCTCGACGAAACCCTGGCCGCGCATCTTCAGCGCCTGTCGCCCGAGCGGCAGACCGCGAAGCTGCACGAAACGTTCGATAACCAGGGCGCGTTCCTGTACCTGGACGACTTTCTGCCGCGCGAGTTTACCGAGAAGCTGGTTGCCGCTGTCCACGCCGTCACGCCCGCGATCAACCGCAACTACTTGCCGGGACACAAGCAGGGCGGCAGCGTCAGTCGTCACGCGATCGACGAGCTCGCGCCGTTTATCGCCGAGTTGTACCGGTCACCGGCGCTGATTAGCTGGTTGGAAAAAATCAGCGGCGACACGCTTCAGGAGTCGCCCGCTGACGATCCGCACGCGTACGCGCTGTATTTCTATACGAAGGCGGGCGACCATATCGGCTGGCACTACGATACGTCGTACTACGAAGGTCGCCGTTATACGTTGCTGCTCGGCGTGAAGGACGATTCGTCTTGCCGTCTCGACTACGAACTGCACACGCGCACGCCTGAGATTCCCGACCAGCCGGGTTCAGTGCAAATTCCGCCGGGCGGCCTGGTTTTCTTCGATGGCGACAAGCTGCGTCATCGCATCACGCCTGCTCGCGCGAACGAATTCCGCGTGTCGCTGACCTTCGAGTACGTCACGAATCCGAACATGCGGCCGTGGCAGCGTTTCATCTCGAACATGAAGGACTCGATCGCGTACTTCGGCTTCGGACAGGTTTTCCGCCGCAAAGGCGGGAAGAACGGCGCAGCATGAGCCGCGCCGGAACGGTCCTCCTGTCGCTCGGCGTGGTGTTGTTCATCGCGCTGCTCGGCTGGCAGGGCTTCGGTTCCGTCGCGACCGCGCTCGCGGCCGCAGGCTGGGGTTTGCTCGCGGTGGCGGCGTTCCATGTGCTGCCTGTCGTGATCGACGCGCTGGCTATCGAAACGCTATTTCCCCGCAACGAACGCGATGTGACCTTCCGCGACGCGCTGTTCGCGCGCTGGACCGGTGAGTCGGTGAATAGCCTGATGCCGGCCGGACAGATCGGCGGCCCGATGCTGATGGTGCGTTATCTCTCGCAGCGCGGCATGCGGACGCGCGACGCCGCGGCAGTCATCACCGTCAGCACCACCATGCAATCCGTCGGGCAAATGATCTTCGCCATGATCGGCCTCGCGTTGCTGAGCAGCTATGCGTCAGGCGTGGGCATGCTGCTGCCGGTGCTGATTGTGATCGTGGCTTGCTCGCTGATGGTCGTTGGGTTCTTCTTCGCACAGCGTAAGGGTTTGTTCGCCCGCGCGACGCGGTTTGCTTCGCAATTTGCAGCACGTTTCTCAAAGAAGCGCGACTGGTCGTCACTGGTGTCGCGCGCGGAAGCCGTGGACACCGCCGTGCTCGATCTCTACAAGAAGCCCGGACCGGTCGCGGCGAGTTTCGCGCTGAGCCTGCTGGGCTGGTTCGTGGGTACTGGCGAGGTGTGGCTCGCGCTGCGCTTGCTGGGCTCGCCGGTTGGCTGGGGCGAAGCACTGATGCTGGAAAGTCTGGGGCAGGCCATTCGGGGCGCGGCGTTCTTCATTCCGGGTTCGCTGGGTGTACAGGAGGGCGGCTACTTGCTGCTCGCGCGTCTGATCGGCTTGCCGCCGGAGGCCGCGCTCGCGCTTTCGTTAGCGAAGCGCGCACGGGAATTACTGCTCGGCTTGCCGGGTATCGTTTATCTGCATTTCGCTGAAAAGGGCTGGCAGCGCCGTCGTCTCGCGCGCGTGCCGGATATCGAATAAAGCATCACCGATAGGATCAACATGCGCGCAATTATTCTTGCCGCCGGGATGGGTTTGCGCCTGGTTCAACCGGAAGGGCAGCAAAAGCCGAAGTGCCTGCTGCGTTTCGGCGAGTCATCGCTGCTCGAACGTCATCTTCAATTGCTGAAGTCGGCTGGCGTCGATGAAATTGTCTTTGTGCTCGGCTTCAAGCATGAGCAGGTGGAAGCGGAGCTCGCCGCGATCGACTGGAAACCGCATACGGAAGTGCTCGTGAACCGCGAGTTTTCGCTCGGCAGCGTGCTGTCCGTGCACACGGCGGCCGAAGCATTGACCCGCGGCGGCGACGTGCTGCTGATGGACGCCGACGTGCTCTACGACGAACGTGTTCTCGAACCGCTGGTGGCGGGCGTGGGACCGGTGAACCGGTTGTTGATCGACCGTGATTTCGAAGCCGGCGATGAACCCGTGAAGCTGTGCGTCGCGAATGGCGTGCCGGTGGAGTTGCGCAAGCAGGTGCTGGCGGATTTGCAATTCGACGTGATCGGCGAGTCGGTCGGATTTTTCCGCTTCGACGAAACCGCGGCACGGCGTCTGGCCGAACTCGTGGCGGGGTATGTCGCGACGGGCCGCGCCAACTTGCCGCATGAAGAAGCCGTACGCGATTTGCTGCTGGAACGCAGCCAGGTATTCGACGTGGCCGATGTAACCGGTGCGCCATGGATAGAAATCGATTTTCAGAACGACGTTAAACGCGCGGCCGACGAAGTCTTGCCGCAACTGCGTCAGCTTGCAGGAGCTCTACGATGAACGCACCGTATCAACTACCCGCGGCCTATGCCCGCTCCCTTCGCCTTCGTGAGATGCTGCAGAGCAATCAGCTCGAATTCCTGATGGAAGCGCACAACGGCTTGTCCGCACGCATTGTGAAGGAAGCCGGCTTTAAGGCAATTTGGGGATCGGGTCTCACGATCTCCGCGCAGTTCGGCGTACGCGACAATAACGAAGCGAGCTGGACGCAAGTGGTCGACACGCTCGAGTTCATGGCGGACGCGAGCGACCTGCCTATCCTGCTGGATGGCGACACCGGCTATGGCAACTTCAACAACGTGCGCCGGCTGGTGAAAAAGCTGGAGCAGCGCGGCATTGCCGGCGTATGTATCGAAGACAAGCAGTTTCCGAAGACCAATAGTTTTCTCAACGGCGAGCGTCAGCCGCTCGCCGAGATGGATGAATTCTGCGGCAAGATCAAGGCCGGCAAGGACTCGCAAAGCGATCCGAACTTCTCCATCGTCGCACGCGTGGAAGCGTTGATCGCGGGCTGGGGCATGGAAGAGGCGCTCAAGCGCGCGGAGGCTTATCGCCAGGCCGGTGCGGACGCTATCCTGATTCACAGCAAGCTCTCCAAGCCCGACGAAATCCTCACGTTTGCGCGTGAATGGGCCGGCCGCGGCCCGCTCGTGATCGTGCCGACCAAGTACTACAGCACGCCGACCGACGTGTTCCGCCAGGCCGGCATCAGCACGGTGATCTGGGCGAACCATTTGCTGCGCGGCGCCGCGTCGACCATGCAGGCGATCGCGAAGGAAATCCACAGCAGCGAGACGCTCGTGAACGTGGAAGACCGCGTGGCGACAGTGAACGAAATCTTCCGTCTTCAGGACGCCGAGGAATATTCGGCCGCTGAGAGCGTGTATCTGTCGTCGGCGAGTGCATCGCGCAACGCTGTCGTGCTCGCGGCAAGCCGGGGGGCGGGGCTGGAAGCTGTTACCGCCGATAAACCCAAGGTCATGCTGCCGATCGCGGGCAAGCCGCTCTTGCGCCGTTTGGTCGAAGCGTTCAAGAAAGAAGGCATCAACGACATTACGGTGGTCGGCGGTTATCGCGCCGATGCCATCGATACATCGGGCATCCGGCTGGTCGTGAACGAGAAGCACGCCCAAACGGGCGAACTGGCGTCGCTGGCATGTGCGGCGAAATCGTTCACCGCCGACACCGTGATCTCCTACGGCGATCTTTTGTTCCGCAGCTACATCCTTCGCGATCTCGTGGAGTCGGACAGCGATTTCTGCGTGGTCGTTGATTCGTCGCAGACGCCGGCAGCCGGCGGGGCATCGACGGATTTTGCGTATTGTTCGACCGCTGACGATCGTGCGTTGTTCGGCCAGAAAGTCTGGCTCGAAAGCGTGACGAGCTCGGTGGGACCGGCAAATTCGAAGACGCCGCAAGGCCGCTGGATGGGCCTGCTGAACGTGCGCGGCGCAGGGCGTGAACGTCTCGTCGCCATGCTCGAAAAGCTGCAGCAACGCGATGACTTCGACAAGCTCGACATGGCCGCGCTGCTCAACGCGCTAATCGCCGCGGACGAAAAGATCGAAGTGCAGTACGTGCACGGTCACTGGCGTGGCGTGAACGACCTCGACGAGTTGCGTCAAGCCGGCGATTTCGCGCACGGACAAGCGCCGTACGGATCGAACGGCTCGGGCTCCTCGGAGGCAGGCGCGTGATTGAAGCTGCACAATTTGTCGAAGCCGCGCGCGAGCGGGGTTTCGACTGGTACGCGGGCGTGCCGTGCTCGTACCTGACGCCGTTCATCAACTATGTGCTGCAGGACGAGTCGCTGAATTACGTGTCGGCAGCGAACGAGGGTGACGCCGTTGCGTTGATCGCGGGCGTGGCGCTGGGCGCATCGGGTGTGCACAAGGCGCGTCGCGGCATTTCAATGATGCAGAACTCCGGGCTCGGCAACGCGGTGAGCCCGCTCACCTCGCTCACGTGGACCTTCAGGCTGCCGCAATTGCTGATCGTCACGTGGCGCGGTCAGCCGGGTGTCGCCGATGAGCCGCAGCACGCGCTGATGGGCCCCGTTACGCCGGCCATGCTCGACACCATGGAGATTCCATGGGAGCTGTTTCCCACGGAAGCCGAGGCGATCGGACCCGCGCTCGATCGCGCGACCGCGCATATGGACAGCACCGGGCGTCCGTACGCGCTCGTAATGCAGAAGGGCAGCGTCGCGCCGTACAAGTTGAACAAGAAAGGCTTGAGCGGTGTACGTCAGCGCGCGTTAAACGAACGGGCGAAGGTTGAGACGCTCGAAGGCGCGGGCGAACGCGTGTCAGGTGTGTCCCGTCACGACGCGTTGCAGCGCGTGATTGCGCACACGCCGAAAGAGTCGACGGTCGTGTTGGCATCGACGGGATTTTGCGGGCGGGAGCTTTATGCTATCGATGACCGCGAGAACCAGGTGTACCTGGTTGGATCAATGGGATGCGTGACGCCGATGGCGCTCGGCCTGGCGTTGTCGCGGCCTGACCTGAACGTGGTAGCACTCGACGGAGACGGCGCCGCGCTGATGCGCATGGGCGTGTTCGCTACGCTCGGCGCTTACGGCCCGGCCAATCTCACGCACTTGCTGCTGGACAACGGCGCGCATGAGTCGACCGGCGGTCAGGCGACGGTGTCGCAAGGCGTGGAGTTCGCGCGGATTGCCTCAGCATGCGGATACGCGCTGGCGCTGGACGGCGATGACCTCTCCGTCATCGACCGGCTGTTTGACGCGAAGGACATCGACGGCGTGCGTTTCGCGAGGCTGTCGATCAACACCGGCACGCCAAGCGACCTGCCGCGCCCGTCGATCACGCCGGAAGACGTGCGTCGCCGGTTGCAAACGCATATCGGACGCTAGAAGGCCGGTTGTTGCCGAACCCTGGCCCTGTCACGCTGTTCACCCAAAGGCCGCACCAACCCGATGTTGGCGCGGCCTTTGGGTTAGTGGGCGCGTGTTAGTCGTGGCTGACCGTGGCTAATTGTGGTGAATCGCGCTTGCAGAAGATCGCGGTGATAAAAGGCGCGACGCGGTGGATGACAGCGTCGCTACCGGCCGCGCGAACCTTTTGCTTGACCGAATCTTCGCCGCCGATCACGACGGCGCCATAGGCCGAATCGGAGATGGGATCGCCGTTGCCCTGCTTGAAAATCGCGTCGTTCTTCTGGAACCCAACCACCGCGAATACGCCGAAATCGAACGCCGTGAGATGACTATCGCGCGTTGGTTTAAACGCGTTGATTGAATTGGACTCCACGCGCATGGGGGTAGCTTCTATCGCGTGGTTTTCCTGAAGCGGCGCGATGAACGCATGCGCGGTGGATTTACAGTCGAGTTGATCGTCCAGCGCATAGGCCGAAGCGTGCGCGGACGCTGCTCCAACAAGGATGAATAAACCGATGCGGACGGCTTGTACGAGTGACTTCATGTTTGTTTGCTTCATTCCACGCGCCAGTGAAGGACGTGACGTGAATACGCACACGGCGTTGCGAAAAGCCTAGACTTTAGCGGGAAGCGGAAAACTGTGCTTAAACAAGTGGTTGATGCCCGTCGGGCGGGGCGCTGCGGGGAGCGAGGTCCGTTTGGTTTGCAGCGAATTCCGCGAGAACGCAATCCTCAGCGGAACTAAGGTGAGATATGCGAATGGATTCGAAGCATTCCTGAACCCACTCCTTCGATAAAGATAGTTAAGCGAATTAAGGCGTCCGGGCAGGTTTCAGCGCCGAAAGCGGTGAGCGCGCCGAATTTGCTCGGCGCGCTCAACTTGCTCTCAACTAGTCAAGACGGCGTTCGATGAATGACCACACGCTCGGGTTCGCGTGCCACCGAATCGCCCAGACAGCAAACCGCGCTCCCTCAAGCCGCGGCCAACTCGGCCACCGTCCCGCGTCGCGTCTCTCTGCGATGCACGCATTTCCCCGCCGCATACGTTTCGAACACGGCGCGGTCGTCGCCAAGCATCGCGAATGCGAACAGCAGTTCTTCGAGCGATTCCGCACGCGAAGTCCGGCGATCAAGCAGCGGCGTACCAGCCGGGTCCAGCACCACAAAATCCGCCTCGCTGCCGGGCTTGAGCGTCCCGACTCGGTCCGCCATGTCGAGCACTTGCGCCGCGCCCGTGGTCGCCAGCCAGAACATCCGCGCAGCGGTCAGATGGTGCCCCGTCAGCCGCGCGATCTTGTGAGCTTCGCCCATGGTTTGCAGCATCGAAAACGTGGTGCCGCCGCCTACATCGGTTGCGAGCGCCACCGGCATCTTCGCAGCCCCGGCTTTTTCTATATCGAACAAGCCGCTGCCGAGGAACAGATTCGATGTCGGGCAATGCGACGCCACCGCGCCGGTTTCCGCCATGCGCTGGCGGTCAGTATCGTCGAGATAGATGCAGTGGCCGTACACTGCGCGCTGACGCAGCAAATCGTAGTGATCGTAGATATCCAGATAGCTTCGATGCCCCGGAAACAGACTTTCGACCCACTTGATCTCGTCGGTGTTTTCCGCCACATGACTCTGGATATACACGTCCT
>NZ_JAQGMM010000490.1 GCF_028292365.1 Caballeronia sp. | reverse complement strand
CGCGTCAGCCAATGCCGCGTTGTATTGATAATCTCTTCGTTCACCGTTCAATCCTGTCTTCACCGCACGCCGCTTTCACGAGCAGAGCAGCGGTGGATGGCGCTGCACGCATGGGTCCGCAACCGGGGCCGAAAGTCTGACTCGCAGCGTAAATGCCCTCTACCAGTAACGCGAGGGAATCGGCAAGAAGTTGAGGGTCGGCCGCGCCCGCCGCGCTCGATAACTCCAGCAGGCGGCTAATCAGATACTGCTTGTTGTTCGCCACCGATACCCGCACCGGATGCTCACGATCTGCGAATTCGCAGGCCACGTTCACGAACGGACAGCCGCGATAATCCGGATTCGATGCCCGTTCTACAAGGTCAGTAATGCTCTGAACAAGGGCTTTGCCCGGTTGATCCGGATGTTTCGCGATACTGCGTTCGACCCGCTCCCGAAAGCGCGCGTCCATGCGCGTGAGATACGCCACCACGAGATCGTCTTTCGACGAAAACTGCCGGTACACGCTCATCTTGTTCACACCGGCGCGCTCAACGACCGCGTCCACGCTGATCGCCCGAATGCCATCGCGATAAAACAGCTGCTCAGCGGCGTCGAGCAATTGCTCCTGCGCGGTCGCGCCGTCCATGTGCCGGCGGACGGTTTTTTTATCGGCGACAGTGCCTTCATTCGATACGCGTACCACGGTCAAGTCCTTTACTTCCGAAGGGATTCTTGACATGTTACCGAGCAGTCACTAAGCTCGCAACCTAAATGTGACTGAGCGGTAACGTTCGTCGCCAGACAATCAGAAGAAACCGGAGCGAAGGATGAATTGGGCAGCCAGGCGGCTTTCGGGCCGCATGCATTACGCGTGGATATCGGTAGGCGTCGTGTTTCTTGTATTGCTCGCGGCCGCCGGCACGCGCGCGACACCCAGCGTCATGATGTTGCCGCTTGAGCAGCAATTCGGCTGGAGTCGCGCGACTATCTCGCTCGCGATTTCCATCAACCTGGCGCTGTATGGCCTGACCGGACCGTTCGCCGCCGCCGCGATGCAGCGTTTCGGCGTGCGCCCCACGTTGCTTGTCGCGCTTGGGGTGCTGGCGACGGGCGTGGGGTTGTCCACGCTGATGACCGCCCCGTGGCAGATGATCCTGGTGTGGGGCGTGCTGGTAGGCGGAGCCACCGGCGTCGCCGCTATCACGCTGGCGGCGACGGTAGTGAATCGCTGGTTCACGTCGCATCGCGGGTTGGCGATGGGGATTCTCACCGCCAGCTCGGCCACGGGTCAGCTCGTGTTCCTGCCCATGCTCGCGGCGATCACCGAGCGTTTCGGCTGGCGTCCCATGGTGCTGGTCGTGGCTGCGGCCGCTGCGGTGACATTGCCCCTGGTGGCGTGGCTGCTGCCCGAACGTCCGGCCGATCTCGTGCTGCGCCCGTTTGGTGACGCGCCTGATGCGCCGCCGCCCGTTCCCGTCGCGCAGAAGAATCCGATCACGCTCGCTTTCGGTACGCTGGGCATGGCGAGCAAGACGCGCGATTTCTGGTTGCTGGCGGGCAGCTTTTTTATCTGCGGCGCGAGTACGAACGGGTATATCGGCACGCATCTGATCGCAATGTGTGCCGATCACGGCATGACCGAAGTGCAGGGCGCGGGCCTTCTCGCCGCCATGGGCATTTTCGATCTCGTCGGCACCACGCTGTCCGGCTGGCTGTCCGACCGCTTCAACGCTCGCGTGTTGTTGTTCTGGTATTACGGCTTACGCGGGTTGTCGCTGATGTTCTTGCCGCACGCGTTTGGTATCGACTTCTATGGTTTGCCGATCTTCGCCGTGTTCTACGGGCTGGATTGGGTAGCAACCGTACCGCCGACTGTCCGGCTTGCTACCGACGTCTACGGCAAGGAGGCGGCGCCTATCGTATTTGGCTGGGTCGTGGCGGCGCATCAGCTCGGTGCGGCGTTTGCGGCGCTTGGGGGCGGCCTGCTGCGCGCGAGTCTCGGCACCTACACCGTCGCGACGATGATCTCCGGCAGCCTGTGTATTGTCGCGGCCGTGATGGTTTTACGGATCAACAAAGCGGCGCCGCGTTCGATGCAGGCAGTGGCGACCTGAGCCTGAAGCGACTGCTCGACGGCGTGCCGGTGGAGTAGCGCATTTGATGCCGCAGCACGTGTTTGCCAGCTTGGTTATTCTGATGGTCTCGCAGCGCGCATGTAAGTGCGCGCTGTCCGGATCAACCAACCTGGGACTGCCACATGACCGAAAAAATCGCACCTACTGAAGTCGCAATCGATGCGCTGCTGGCCGGCCGCTGGAGCCCGCGGGCGATATCGAACAAGGCGGTGAGCCGCGAGCAATTGCATAGCGTGCTGGAAGCCGCGCGCTGGGCGCCGTCTTCGTACAACATGCAGCCGTGGCGTTTTCTGACTTTTGATCGCAACCACGACGAAGCTGCTTTCCAGAAGGCTTTCGCCACGCTGGTGCCGTTCAACCAGGGGTGGAACGCGAATGTGCCGGTGCTGATTTGCGTGCTGGCGCAGACTTTGACACCTAAAGGCGATGTGAACCGCACTGCTCCGTACGATACGGGCGCGGCGGGTATGTCGCTGGTGCTCCAGGCACACGCCCTCGGCCTGGTCGCGCACCAAATGGCCGGTTTCGACATCAACGCGTTCCGCGAAGCGTTTTCACCGCCAGACGATGTAGAAGTGATCGCGATGATCGCATTGGGACATCACGGCGATCCCGCCTTGCTCGACGAAGTCCTGCTGGAGCGCGAAAACGCGCCACGCTCGCGCTCGGCGATCGGCGAAATCGCGTTCGATGGCGCTTGGGGCAACGCGTTCAAATAAGCGGTTTTAGCGGCTTCGAATGCTGGACAAGCGCGGTTGTCGGATCGACGCCGCGCGAGGCGGAGTGGATCGCAGCACCCTGCGCCGGGAGGTCGTTGACCTGAATCCCCAAAGCTCCGCGTTTTGGGGACTTTTTTTCGCTCGCATTGCTGAAACGTCGCCCTGCGAAACGCGGCGGTTTGTAGCCTCGGAGCTACGCGAACCCTCATTCATCCGCCGACGACAACGGCCGCGCCACATCCTCCAGGGACTTACGTTCCGCCGACACCCCCCAGACTCCGGCGGCAACCGCCGCCAGCACCATCAGCGCAGAACCGATCAGATAGCCCGTGAACACCGCGCCACGCTGATGTGTGTCTATGAGCCGGCCGAACAACGCGGGCCCCACAATGCCGCCCAGCGCCGTCCCAAAGGCATAGAAAATCGCAATGGCCAACGCGCGGATCTCGAGAGGAAAGGTTTCGCTGACGGTGAGATACGCGGAGCTCGCGGCCGACGATGCAAAAAAGAAGATCACCATCCAGGAAATAGTCTGCGTTGTGCTTGTCAGCCAACCCTGCTCGAACATATATCCGCTGATGGTCAGCAAAACACCCGACATCGCGTAGGTAAAGGCGATCATCTTGCGCCGGCCGAGGATATCGAAGAGCTTGCCGAGCATGATCGGCCCGAGGAAATTGCCGGCGGCAAAGGGCAACACATACCAGCCGATGTGATCCCCTGGCACGCCGTAGAAATCCGTCAGCACTAACGCGTAGGTGAAAAAGATCGCGTTATAGAAAAACGCCTGGGCGGTCATCAACGTCAATCCGACCAGCGAACGCCGCCTGTGCGAATGAAACAGCGAGTGGAACACTTCACTGAGTTTCGTGTGATCGCGGGCGTGCAGGCGCAGCGGCTTGACGGGATCGGTAGGCAACGTCACGCCATGTTCGCGAAACTTCGCCTCGATGCCTTCCACAATTTCCTTCGCCTCGTCTACGCGGTTATGCGTGATCAGCCAGCGCGGACTTTCGGGCACCCACATGCGCATGAAAAGGATCAGCAATCCCAGGATTGCGCCGATGAGAAAACACGCCCGCCAGCCATAATCAGGCGGCAGCAGGCCCGGATCGAGCAGCACGATCGAACCCGCCGCACCCAGCCCCGCGCCCACCCAGAAGGTGCCGTTGATCGCGAGGTCCGTCCAGCCGCGCACTCGGGCGGGGGTGAACTCCTGGATCGTGGAATTGATCGCGGTGTATTCGCCCCCGATCCCCGCGCCAGTCAGGAAGCGAAACAGCACAAAACTCGCGAGATTCCATGAAAAAGCCGTCGCCGCCGTGGCCGCCACGTACAAGAACAGAGTGATGAAAAAGAGCTTGCGACGGCCCAGCCGGTCCGTAAGCCAGCCAAAACCCAGCGCGCCGATCACGGCGCCCGCAATGTAGGCGCTGCCGGCGAACCCGACATCAGCGTTCGAAAACTTCAGCACGTGACTGGTTTTCAACGCGCTGGCCACCGCGCCGGCGAGTGTCACTTCGAGTCCGTCGAGCAGCCACGTAATCCCGAGTGCCAGCACAATCAGCGTATGAAACCGGCCCCACGGCAACCGGTCGAGTCTTCCGGGCAGATCGGTTTCAATGATTTTTGCCGGCGCTTCCTTTACTCCTTCAACTGCGCGGATCGTCGTGGTGTCGTTCATGCGTTTGGCCGGTAACGAGAGGAATGACCGGCTGCACGCGCCTCCGGCAAAGAGCATTAATTACCGGGTTTTAGAGCAAAATCCGTTCCCCCGATGATGTTTTTGATTGGCGGTTGATGTACTGCGCGTTACGTGCTAAAAACGCGCTCCACTTTTTGTTTGCGACGTCGGCGGCGTTTACGCTGCCGTCGCTCACCTCATGACCTATTGCGCGATCGATTTCGGCACGTCGAATTCAGCGGTCGCATTGCCCGACGGGGCATCGATCCGGCTCGCGCCGGTCGAAGGCAGCGCCACCACGCTGCCGACCGCTGTCTTTTTCAACACGGACGAGGACGAGCAAGCCTACGGGCGGGCCGCGCTCGAGTCTTACATCGACGGCTTCGACGGCCGCCTGATGCGCTCCATGAAGAGCATTCTCGGCTCCCCGCTGGCTGAGACGAGCACGGACCTGGGCGACGGGTCCGCGATCCGCTATGTCGACGTCATCACGCTGTTCCTGCAGCATCTGAAGCAGAAGGCGCAGGCTGTTTCGAGCACGCCGATCACGCGCGCAGTGCTGGGCCGCCCGGTATTTTTCGTCGATGACGATCCGCGTGCCGATCAGCTCGCCCAAAACCAGCTTCAGGCTGCGGCGCAGGCCATTGGTCTGACGGATATCCATTTCCAGTACGAACCGATAGCTGCCGCTTTCGACTACGAAGCGCGCCTGACGAAGGAGGGGCTGGTGCTGGTCGCGGATATCGGTGGCGGCACGTCGGACTTCTCGCTGGTGCGGGTGGGGCCGGAGCGCGCCAAGCTGCTCTCCCGAAAAGACGACGTGCTCGCGCATTACGGCGTCCATGTGGCCGGAACGGACTTCGACCGGCGTGTGGAACTCGCGACAATCCTGCGCGAACTCGGCTATCAGTCGATGGCGCCGGAAGGCCGTGAAGTGCCGAATCGCGTCTATTTCGACCTCGCTACGTGGCATTTGATCAACACGGTCTACGGGCCGAAACGCGTCAGCGAACTGCAGTTGATGCGGCATCTCTATAGCGACCAGAAGCACCACGACCGCCTGATGCGCGTGGTCGATCGCCGTCTCGGGCACGCGCTGGCGTCGCACGCCGAGGCCGCGAAAATTGAAGTGGCGGCGGGTGGCGAGACCACCATCGGCATGGAAGAGGTGGAAGACGCGCTGCGAATTGGCTTTAACGAGCAGCAACTTATCGACGCAGGGCTGGAAGAAACGCGGCGAATCGTGGCGGCAGCCCGGGAAACGGTGCATCGCGCGGGCGTGGCGCCCCAGGACGTCGGCGCGGTCTACTTCACCGGCGGATCGACCGGACTCGGCTTCCTATCGCAATCGCTCTCCAATGCGTTCCCGGAGGCCGAAGCAGTATTTGGCGACCGGCTGGCCAGCGTAGCGACCGGCCTCGGTATTTATGCGCGCCGGCTATTCGGTTGATAGGTATTACTGCTATTACCGTCCGGCCAGTCTTTTAAAGTAGTTTCTCATTAACTACTGATAAATCCGTGATGCAAAAAGAAAAACCCCGCGAGTGCGGGGTTTTCTGTCTGCTATTCAAGCGGCGTTAAAACTTAGGCCGGCTTGATGTTTGCAGCTTGCTTGCCTTTCGGGCCGGTCTTCACTTCGAAGCTAACCTTCTGGTTTTCCTGAAGCGTCTTGAAGCCTTCCACGCGAATTTCGGAGAAATGTGCGAACAGGTCTTCGCCGCCGCCGTCCGGCGTGATGAATCCAAAGCCCTTTGCGTCATTGAACCACTTGACGGTACCGGTTTCCATGTTACTTGTTCCTAAAGATGTTGAATAAGGCAGAAGCCCGAATGTGCATGAAAATCAAGGAAGGGGCAATGGGACCAACCGGAGTACCGTAATGGGCGAACTACGAAAGACCAATTCACTCGCCACTTGAAATCCTGCAAGAAGGTTTATACGGCGAATCAAACCCAAGGTCAAATAATATCCGACCGTAAGCAGGGTTTTTTTGAGTCACTTTTCGTGACCTTCGAATGTAATATTACAAAGCTTTCGGTAAATATTTTCAGTGCCTGTCGACTGAACCAAACCTCAGTCGTAACAGTTAGAGCGTGATCCGGGCGCACCCGTTAAACTACGCGCCAAGTTGGGGCAGGGCATGAATCTAGCTGATGGTTGTGCATTAATCCGCATAAGGTATTTGAAAGTTTACTGACTGAAGGAGACGGTGTGAAGAGTTCTATTCAACGGAACATTGGGCCGGTGGCGTTGCTGCTGACCGGCCTGGGGTCCATCATCGGCTCAGGCTGGCTATTCGGCGCCTGGAAAGCCGCCAAGATTGCAGGCCCCGCAGCAATCGTCGCTTGGGTTATTGGCGCAGTGGTCATACTTGCCATCGCACTGACTTATGCCGAACTCGGCGCAATGTTTCCGGAGTCTGGCGGAATGGTCCGGTATGCGCGCTATTCGCATGGCGCGCTGGTTGGATTCGTCAGTGCGTGGGCAAACTGGATTGCGATCGTCTCGGTCATTCCAATTGAGGCGGAAGCATCGATTCAATACATGAGTACCTGGCCATATTCATGGGCTCATGCGCTTTTTGTCGATGGATCGTTAACGCCGGTAGGGTTGATTTTGTCGGCTTTATTGGTAATCGTCTATTTCCTTTTGAATTATTGGGGCGTTAAATTATTCGCTCGCGCTAATTCGACAATCACTGTATTCAAGTTCATTATTCCCGGCGCAACTATTCTTGGTCTCATGCTGACCGGCTTTCATCGCGAAAACTTCGGTACGAGTTCGAGTTTCGCGCCTTATGGCTGGTCCGCAGTGCTGACTGCGGTTGCTACCAGCGGCATCGTATTCAGCTTTAACGGATTTCAGAGTCCCGTTAATCTCGCTGGAGAAGCGCGTAATCCGTCGAAGAGTATTCCATTCGCAGTGATTGGCTCGATCCTGCTCGCGCTCGTCATCTATGTGTTGTTGCAAGTCGCGTATATCGGCGCAGTGAGTCCTGGCGATGTACTGAAAGGCTGGAGTCATTTCAACTTCGCGTCGCCGTTCGCCGAACTGGCGCTGGCGCTTAATCTCAACTGGCTGGCGTTTCTTCTTTATGTCGATGCGTTCGTCAGCCCAAGCGGTACCGGCACGACCTACATGGCGACCACTTCGCGCATGATCTACGCAATGGAGCGCAACAACACGCTGCCGAAGATCCTGGGCCACGTTCATCCGCTCTTCGGCGTGCCGCGCCCGGCGATGTTCTTCAACCTGGGCGTCGCGTTCGTCTTCATGTTCTTCTTCCGCGGCTGGAGCTCGCTGGCGGCGGTGATTTCGGTCGCCACCGTGATTTCGTACCTGACTGGCCCAGTGAGCCTGATGGCGTTGCGCCGCGCGGCCACGGACCTGCACCGGCCGCTGATGATCAAAGGCATGTCGATCATCGCGCCGTTTGCGTTCGTGTGCGCGTCCGAGGTTTTGTACTGGGCAAAGTGGCCGCTGACCGGCGAAATCATCCTGTTGATGGTGGTCGCGTTGCCGGTGTATTTCTACTATCAGTCCAAAACCGGTTTTCACGAGTGGAGCGATGACCTCAGGGCAGCATGGTGGCTGATCGTGTATTTACCCGCGATGGCCCTTATTTCGCTGATCGGTAGCAAGGAATTCGGTGGACGCGGATTATTGCCGTACGGCTGGGATATGGCCTTGGTGGCCGTGATGGCGCTGGCGTTTTATTATTGGGGCGTGCAAAGCGGGTATCGGTCGCAATATCTCGACGAACGGGAAAGCCACGACGATATCCTCGCCGAGGTCGGCGCGTGATAACGAATTCGTAAAATTCCGCTATTCAATGAAAAAAACCCGCTTGAGCAATCAAGCGGGTTTTTTATTTCTGTTCGTGGCAAATCACCGCATTTTGTGGGGATTCAGGCATCGCCGAAAACGTAATTTGTCATGGCCAACGTTTTCTGAAATGTACCGAGCGACTGAATTCCCAGTTCAAAATCGTCGTCGGCGGAGCCTAGTGCGCCGAAAATTGGCAGCAGATGTTCGTCGGTGGGATGCATCAGCACGGCGTGCGGCGCCTGTTTCCGATAATCCAGCAAGGCTTCGATGTCCCGTTTTACCAGCCGATCCTCGAACCAGTCCGTGAATTCGGCCACGCGCGGATCGGCGTCTTCCGGCCGCGCGCTGAAATCCGCTGTCCGCAGATTGTGCGTGATCTGGCCGGAGCCCACGATCATCACGCCGTCATCTCTTAACGCCCGCAGCGCACGGCCGACGCGATAGTGGTGAGCCGGATCCAAGTGCGGTTGTATTGATAACTGCGCGACCGGAATCCCCGCGTCCGGAAACATCAGCAGTAGCGGCACCCACGCGCCGTGATCAAGACCGTGCTCCGTGATTGCCGAAGGAATACCCGCTTGGGTCAGCAGCGTTGCGGCTTGCTTGCCAAGTTCCGGCGCACCCGGCGCGCGGTACTGGATTTCGTACAGAGCGCGTGGAAAGCCGTAGAAATCGTGGATGGTCTCCGGACGCTCAGCAATGCTTGCGACCGGTTGCGCCGTGCCCCAGTGCGCGGAAAGCATGAGTATCGAACGCGGACGTTCGAAGCGCGTCGCGAAGGAGGCGAATTCAGCGGAAGGCATCGACGGGTCGATAGGCAGCGTCGGAGCACCGTGGGATATGAAAACGGTCGGAAGACGGGACATCGCAGCAACCTCAGAAAACAGCATTACCACGAATATATAGACCGTTGAACAGTTGATAAACAGCCGGCGAGGCAATGAATTGTCTCGCGGGTGTTGTTAATCGCTCGCGTGTTTCAATCCCGGCCAGGCTGCCGCGATTGGGCTTCCGAGCGCAAACATGTCGATCACGCGGTCGACCGTCTGATTGACCATTTCGTCGATAGAAGCCGGACGATGGTAGAACGCCGGCAGCGGCGGGAAAATTACGCCGCCCATCTCGGTGACCGAGGTCATATTGCGAAGATGGGCGAGATTGAACGGCGTTTCGCGCACCATCAACACCAGGCGGCGACGTTCTTTGAGCACGACGTCGGCGGCGCGGGTAATCAGATTGTCCGATAGCCCGAGCGCGATGCTCGCCAGCGTTTTCATCGAACAAGGCGCGACGATCATCCCGTCGGTGGCGAACGACCCGGATGCGATGCTCGCACCGACATCGCGAACGTTATGCACAACGTCCGCGAGCGCGTGGATGGCGGTTTTATCGAGATCCAGTTCGTGCTGGATGTTCAGCCAGCCCGCGTTGGAGACCAGCAAATGCGTTTCGACGCCACCCAGGCGACGCAGCGTTTCCAGCAGCCGGACGCCATAGATTGAACCCGTTGCCCCCGTGATGGCGACAATCAGCCGTCGCGGCACGGGCGCTGCGGGCGAAGAACGGGCGACGGACAATCTCAGGCAGCGGCGAACAATTGTTGCAGTTCGCCCGATTCGTACATTTCCATCATGATGTCCGAGCCGCCGACGAACTCACCGTTCACGTAAAGCTGCGGAATGGTCGGCCAGTTGGAGAATTCCTTGATGCCTTGGCGGACGCCCTCGTCTTCAAGGACGTTGACCGTCTTGATTTCGGTCACGCCGCAAGCCTTCAGTACCTGGATGGCGCGGCCTGAGAAACCGCACATGGGGAACTGCGCGGTGCCCTTCATGAACAGCACGACCGGTGCTCCTTCGACGATTTCTTTGATGCGTTCTTGCGTATCCATGGTCTTTCCTGCGAGGCGTTGTAATGCGGGGTTGATTTTGGGTCCAGCGGTGACGTATGCGCTACTTCAAGCGAAATTTCACACGCTAACGATTTGAAATGATAGCGGATTTCAATCGGGGCGGCTTGAGCCGGCCGGGATGGCTTTGTGGCCGTTTGATGCCGTTGCCAATGGGAGTCAAGCCGCGAAAAACCCGCCGCTGACACGTTCGATCCCAGCCAGGTCGCGCTGCGAGCGTACGTCGGACAAACCGCGTGCCGTCAGCAGCGCGCGTACATCGGCGGCCTGATCGTAGCCGTGTTCCAGCCAGAGCGAGCCGCCCGTCGCCAGGAAAAACGGCGCAGTCTGGATAATTGTGCGGATCGCGGCGAGGCCATCGGCTTCATCGGTGAGTGCCGTGCGCGGTTCGAAGCGCAGATCGCCTTCGGAAAGATGAGGATCGTTCTTCGCGATATACGGCGGATTGCTCACGATCATCTCGAAGCGCAGCGCGGGATCGAGCGCGCTGGTCCAGTCGCTTTCCAGCAGCGTGATGTTGCGCTCGGGACCCAGCAACCGTGAAGCATTCCGGGTGGCTACTGCAAGTGCTTCGGCAGATTGATCGACCGCCCAGACCTGAGCGTTGTCGCGGGAAAAAGCAATCGCCACAGCGATCGCGCCACTGCCCGTGCCGAGATCGAGCACTCGCGGAGCTTCGATCCCCGCCAGCTGTTCAAGCGCGATTTCCACGAGCAATTCGGTCTCTGGCCGCGGAATCAGCACAAGCGGCGTGACCTCGAACGCGAGTCCAAAAAACTCCCGCGTTCCCACGAGTTGCGCGATCGGTTCGCCCGCCGCGCGCCGTTGGGCCAGCGCGTCGAAGCGCCCGACGCTTTCTTCAGTCAGTTCCTCGTCGTCGCGCGTGATCAATTCGGTCCGCCGCCAGCCGAGCACGTGCTCCAGCAGGATCCGCGTTTCGAGCGCGGGAAGGGGAGACGCGCGCAATAATCCGGCGACCGTTGTCATTCCGAATCGCCCAGCGCCGCCAGCAACTCGGCCTGATGTTCGCTGACGAGCGCGGCCACCAGGTCGTCGATATCGCCATCCATGATCGCATCGAGCTTATACAGCGTCAGGTTGATCCGATGATCGGTCATCCGCCCTTGCGGAAAGTTATACGTGCGAATCCGTTCCGAACGATCGCCCGAACCAATCAGGCTCTTGCGCGTGGCCGCTTCCTTCGCGTGCTGCTCGTGATACTGCTTGTCCATGATCCGCGCGGCGAGCACCTTCAGCGCGCGATCTTTGTTCTTGTGCTGCGAGCGATCGTCCTGGCACTCCACCACGATCCCCGTCGGCAAATGCGTGACGCGCACGGCCGAATCGGTCTTGTTGATGTGCTGGCCGCCCGCGCCGGAAGCGCGGAAAGTATCAATACGCAGGTCCGCCGGATTGATCACCACTTCGCCAAGCTCGTCGGCTTCGGGCATCACCGCGACCGTGCACGCCGAGGTGTGAATGCGCCCCTGCGTTTCGGTCGCCGGCACCCGCTGTACGCGATGTCCGCCCGATTCGAACTTCAGCTTCGAGTACACGTTCTGGCCCGCGATCCGCACGATCACTTCTTTATAACCGCCGAGATCGGAGACGCTTTCGGACATCATCTCGACCGTCCAGCGATTGCGCTCGGCGTATCGAAGATACATGCGCAACAGGTCGCCCGCGAACAGCGCGGATTCATCACCGCCCGTGCCTGCCCGGATTTCGATGAAGATATTGCGGTCGTCGTTCGGATCTTTCGGCAGCAACATGGCTTGCAGATCGCGCTCGATAGCCACCATCCGCTCGCGTGCCTCGCCAATCTCTTCTTCGGCGAAATCACGCATGGACGGATCGGAGAGCAACTCCATGGCGGTGGTTTCGTCGTTTGACGCCTGCCGCCACAACGCGTATTGCTCCACGACTGGCCCAATTTCGGCGTTTTCCCGCGTGATCTTCCGATACTGATCCATATCGGCGGTCACATCTTCGCGGCTCATCAGGTCATTGAGTTCGGCCAGCCGGGTAGTCAGCTGGTCGAGCTTGTTTTGCATGCTCGTTTTCATGGAAGGCTGGAGCGAGGCTCCGAAGAAGACAGCGATCAGGAACGCGACCGCAAAGATGCTCGCATGCGGCGCAAAGCAGAAGAGACGAAAGAGGGGCGCTAAGTTTCCGACGGATCGTTCGATCCCGACGGATGGCCGTGCTTGTAAAGCCCGCCCATCAGGTCGACGAGCTGGTCGCGATTCTCACGGCTGGCACGGCTGAGCGCGTGCGTAGGGCCGTGGATCAGCTTATTGGTCAGCGATTGCGACAGCGCTTCGAGCACCGCGGCCGGGTCGTCGCCACGCGCGAGCATCTTGCGGGCGCGTTCGACTTCGGCGCGGCGCATTGCATCGGCTTGCGTGTGCATGTGGCGGATCACCGGCACGATGCTGCGTGCGTCGAGCCATTGCATGAAGTTCTGCACACGGGTGTCGATGATCGATTCCGCTTGCGCCACCGCTGCTTGGCGCGACGCGCTGCCTTCGCGCACGATCGCGCCGAGGTCATCGACGGTATAGAGGAATACGTCCTGCAGCTTGCCCACTTCAGGTTCGATGTCGCGCGGAACGGCGAGATCGACCATGAAAATCGGCCGATGGCGACGTGCCTTGACGGCCCGTTCCACCGCGCCGAGCCCGATGATCGGCAACGTGGATGCCGTGCACGACACGATGATGTCGAACTCGTGCATGCGCGCGGGCAGCTCGGAGAGGGGAATGGAACGGCCGTTGAAGCGTTCAGCGAGCTTTTCGCCGCGCTCGGCGGTGCGGTTCGCCACCACGAGCTCGCGTGGTTTTTGCGCGGCAAAGTGCGTCGCGCACAACTCGATCATTTCACCTGCGCCAATAAACAGCACGCGCTGACCCGAAATGTTTTCGAAGATGCGCTGCGCGAGACGCACCGCCGCGGCGGCCATGGAAACAGATTGCGCCCCAATTTCAGTTGTCGTGCGGACTTCCTTCGCGACGGCGAAGGTGCGCTGGAACAGCTGGTTCAGATAGGTGCCGAGCGCGCCGGCTTCGGACGCCGTGCGCACCGCGTCTTTCATCTGGCCGACAATCTGCGTCTCGCCGAGCACCATGGAATCAAGTCCCGAGGCAACGCGAAACGCATGCCGCACCGCTTCGGACTGCGGCAGCGCGTAGACGTGCGGCGCGAGTTCGGACACCGGCAGATTGTGATACTTGGACAGCCAATGGATGGCGGCGTCGCGGGCGGCTTTGTCGTCGGTGGCGCAATACAGCTCCGTGCGGTTGCACGTCGACAGGATCGCGGCCTCCGGCACCGCTTTCCCCAGCGGCCCCAGCCACAGGTCTTTCAGCGCGCCGAGCGCTGGTTTGATCTGTTCGAGCGGAAACGCCACGCGTTCGCGCAAGGCGACAGGCGCAGTGTGGTGGTTGATTCCGATCGCGAGGAGCTGCATGTTATGGGCCTGATCCGATGGCCTTGGGAACCTTGGAATTTAGCCCGATATTATAGCCTTTCGCGGATTCCTTCAGTCCCAGCCTGGAAACCCAAGCCAGACAAGCCGCCTGCAATGCCGTCCGCTTCAATCCGGTCCAGTTGGTAACCGTAGCCGTAGAGCGGCGTCAGGCGGTAACCGTTGTCCGGTCGAAGCAGCAATTTCGTGCGCAGACGGGACGCGTGGGTGTCCAGTGTCCGCGACGCCATGTCGCTCCCGCGCGGCCAGACCACTTCCATGATGTGCGCCCGCGACACGGCGCGCGACAGGTTCGTGAACAGCAACCGGGCGAAGCGGAATTCCTTCGGCGTGAGCAAGACCCGCACATCGGCGAAACTCACGCTCAATTCCGACGCGTTGAACCGATACTCGCCGAAATGCTCGGCGGCGGGCGTACGAACCGCGCTGCGGCGCGCCAGCACCTCAACGCGGGCGGCCAGTTCGACGCAGCGGACAGGTTTCGCGACGCAATCGTCGGCGCCGGCTTTCAGGCACGCGACCATGTCGGCCTCGCTCTGGCTCGCCGCGATCAACACAATGGGAAGTTGCGGCGCGAGTTGCCTGACCCGTTCGATGATTTCCGCGCCGATCATGTCGCGCGTTTCATTGGCGGCGATCAGCAAATCGAATGTGTCGTACCTCATCCGATCCAGCAACACGGGCGCGGTGGGGAAGAAATGGCAAAAATGGCCGTCCAGGACAAGCGTCCGGCGGATGAGTGCGGCGTGCTGAACGTCCGCGTCGATGATGGCGATTCGCATGATTTCCGACGCTGCCTCGCGCGTTGAGAGCAGGCCGGGCGGCGCGGCACTTGCTTGCCATCGCCATTCCAGCCCCCTAAACTCATCCGCTACGCTGCAAACGCCTTCCAGACCTTCTAGGTTTACAGAACCGAAAATGCTAGTTCACCAATCCGATTCAACCCATAGGTTTAGTCTTAATTCCGCTGGAACGCACCGCTAATGGGGTGGCCAGGGATCGTATTTCTCGGTTTGGTGGTCGGACTGGCCGGCTGGTGGCTGCATCCGTTGCGGCGTTTGATCTCAAAACCATTCGGCCGACTGTGGGCGGCGGGACTCGTCGGCATCGTGGCGGCCATGCTCGCAAAGATGCTCGGCAATATCACGGGCGCTTTCCACGATGGCGACTCCCTTGAGTGGCTAGCGTGCGCGCTGTTGGCGCTGGTCGCTGTGACCGTCACAGTGGGACTGGCGGCGCGGCGTTGATTCGCGGTTGATGTACCGTTGATTACGGTTCGACTGGTTCTACGTATCAAATAAATTCTGCAGGTGACTCCATGAACGATCGACTGAATTCCCCCGATGGCCAGACTTACGCCCGGCGTATCGAATTGCTGCGCGGCGCGATGGCGCGTGAGGCGCTGGCCGCCGTGCTGGTGCCGTCGTCGGACCCGCACATCTCCGAGTACCTGACGGAGCACTGGCAGGGGCGGCAGTGGCTCTCAGGGTTCACGGGCTCGGTTGGAACGTTGGTCGTGACCGCCGATTTCGCCGGCGTGTGGGTCGATAGCCGTTATTGGACGATGGCCGAGGCGCAACTGGCCGGGACCGGCATCGCGTTGATGAAGATGATGGCCGGGCAGCAGTCCGCCCCGCACGTGGACTGGCTCGCGGAGAACGTAGCGGCCGGCGAGACGGTTGCAGTCGATGGCGCCGTGCTCGGTGTCGCGGCGGCGCGGGCGTTGCAGGATGCGCTGACCGCACGCGGAATCGTATTGCGCACGGACCTGGATTTGCTCGATGCCGTCTGGCCGGAGCGGCCGGGTTTGCCATCGGAGAAGGTGTACGAACACGTCGCGCCCCAGGCGAGCGTCACGCGTCCTGAAAAGCTCGCGGAAGTGCGGCGCGTGATGCGCGAGAAGGGCGCGCAGTGGCATTTCATTTCGACGCTCGATGATCTCGCGTGGCTCTTCAATCTGCGCGGCGCCGACGTCACCTACAACCCCGTGTTCGTGGCGCATGCGTTGATCGGACTGGACGACGCTTCGCTGTTCGTCGGCGATGGCAAGATTTCCGCCGATCTCAAGGCGTCGCTGCTGAAGGAGAAAGTGCGCGTCGAGCCGTATTCCTCCGTCGCCAATGCTCTTGCCGCGCTGCCCGCCGGTTCTACGCTGCTGATCGATCCGCGCCGGATTACGTTCGGCTCGCTCGAGAAAGTGCCGGCTGAAGTGAAGATTGTGGAGGCGGTGAATCCGTCGACGTTCGCCAAGTCGCGCAAGACTGCCGCCGACGCCGCGCACATCCGCGCGACGATGGAACAGGACGGCGCGGCGCTCGCCGAGTTCTTCGCATGGTTCGAAGATACGCTCGGGCGCGAGACGATCACGGAACTGACTATCGACGAAAAATTGACGGCTGCGCGTGCGCGTCGGCCAGGGTTCGTCACGTTAAGCTTTGCGACTATCGCCGGCTTCAATGCGAATGGCGCGATGCCGCATTACCGCGCGACCGAAGCCTCACATTCGGTGATCGAAGGCAATGGCTTGTTGCTGATCGATTCAGGCGGCCAGTACCTCAGCGGTACGACGGATATCACGCGCGTTGTACCTATCGGCACGATTACGGCTGAGCACAAACGTGATTTCACCATTGTGCTGAAGGGGACGATCGCGTTGTCGCGGGCGCATTTCCCGCGCGGCATTCGCTCACCGATGCTCGATGCCATCGCCCGCGCGCCCATTTGGGAAGCTGGCGCGGACTACGGACACGGCACAGGGCATGGCGTCGGGTATTTCCTGAATGTGCACGAAGGCCCGCAGGTCATCTCGCACTACGCGCCGGCCGAGCCGTACACGGCGATGGAAGACGGCATGATCACGTCGATTGAACCGGGGCTTTATCGGCCGGGGAAATGGGGTGTTCGCATCGAAAACCTCGTCATGAACGAGCCCGCCGGCAAAACCGACTTCGGCGATTTCCTCAAGTTCGAAACGCTGACGCTGTGTCCTGTCGACACACGCTGCATCGACCTGACTTTGCTGCGCGACGACGAACGCGCGTGGCTCAACGACTATCACGCCACGGTTCTCGAACGGGTCTCGCCGCATGTGTCCGGCGCGGCGAAAACGTGGCTCGAAAAACGCACGCAAGCAATCTGAACGGAGCGCTGCATGACAATCAGCGAACGAATGGCGATCAAGGCAGTAGTGTTTGATTTCGGCGGCGTGTTGATCGACTGGAATCCGGAGTATGTGTACAGCCGCCTGATTCCCGATGCCACCGAACGGCGCTGGTTCATGGACAACGTTGTGCATATGAACTGGGTGCTGCAGCAGGACGCAGGGCAAACCATCGCCGACGGCAATGCCGAATTGATCGCCAGGTTCCCTGAACACGAAGCCCTGATCCGCGCGTTTTACGAACGCTGGCAGGAGATGGTGGGAGGCGTGCTGGAAGATGGCGTCGCACTGGTCGACAAGCTCGAGGCCGCGAAAGTACCGCTGTTCGGACTTACCAACTGGTCCGCTGAAACGTTCCCCTGGGCTTGGGAACGGTTCCCGGTGCTGCAGCGTTTTCGCGAGGTCGTTGTGTCGGGGCGTGTGTTGGTCGCAAAACCCGATCCAGCGATTTTCGCGTTGATGTGGACCGAGATTGAAAAGCATCTTCCGGGCATCCAGCCGCAGGAAGTTGTTTTTATCGATGACAACGCGAAGAACATTCAGGCCGCCACCACGCTTGGCTGGAATGCCGTGCATCACACGAATGCCGAGCAGACCGAAGCGCGCTTGAGGGTGCTCGGTTTGCCCGTGTAATCACTTTCCAAACAGATGCTTCAGCGTGTCGCCGATGCTCTTGACTACGCCGCCGGCGTTCTTGGCCACGCCTTCGGTGTTCACGCCGACAATCTTGGCGAAGCCCTCCGCGAGCTTGTTCATCAAGCTCTCGTTGAGCGAGAACTTCGGGTCGCGCAGATCGCCGTCCAGCTCGAAGTCCAGCTTGATCTGATCGTGATTTTTCAACGCCGCGACCGCGAGCTTTGTCGGAATGCTGAGAAACGTGTCGAGTGGATTGCCGTTATCCGATAACTGCAACCGGTTCAGCACGACGGAACCCGGCGCGTGGATGCGGTAGTCGTGCACGGTGGCGTCGAGCGTGAGGTCGAGCGTGCCGCCCGTGATGGTGGTCCTCGCGCCCGCTTTCCTCAGCAGATACGGATCGAGCGTAGCAATGTCGACATTGCGCAAGGTCGTGTGCGTCTGCGAATCCTTGTTTGCGATCTTTATCCAGCCATTGAACGCGACTGTGCCCGTGTGCGACGGCCCTTTGATCGACCCGGTCATGTCGAGCTTGGTCGGATCGGTGAGCGCAGGAAGATGCAGGTTGTCGACGTTGGCCCGCGCGTCGGCAATCAGGATCCTGTAGGGCGGCTTTTGCACGGATTCATCGAAGAATTCCATTGCGCCGCGCTCGAACGTCACGTGATCGATCAGCCGGTCTTCTTGCGCGTGCGCCGCAGCTTCGCTTGAGCTTGCCTGGGCCTCGCGTGTTGACTGCCGGAGATTGGGCAGCAACTCGACGCGGCCATCGGCGAAACGGGCGACGGAGAGATAAAAACCATCCACCGTCACATGGCGCAGATGCACGCGATTGCTCAGGAGGGAGCGCATGTCGACGTTCAGCGTCACGCGCTCGGCTCGCAGCGTGTCGTCCGTGGGCCAGCCTTGCGGGCCCCGCAGGCGCACGCGGCTCAACGTGATCCGCGCATAACCCACATCGATATCTTCCACCGAGCCGAGCGGCCCTAGCGTTTCAAGCACGCGCGCCTTCATTTCATGCGCAACGAGAAACCCGCCGCCGACAACTGCCAACAGCAACACCACGATGACCACGCCCGCCCACAGCGCGACGCGTCGCGCCTTTGTACCCGCCATCCCGATGTCCCCCATCCAAGCCGCGCGCGGGCGGCGATTTGGTGCGTTGTTGTTGGCCGCTGGCCGTGTTTATCGGACGATTGGCTTGTAGCGCAGGCGTTTCGGCTTCGCCGCTTCTTCGCCCAGACGATTGCGCTTGTCGGCTTCGTACTCTTGATAGTTGCCGTCGAAGAAGGTCACTTGCGAATCGCCTTCAAACGCGATGATGTGCGTCGCGATCCGGTCGAGGAACCAGCGATCATGCGAGATCACCATCACCGATCCGGCGAATTCCAGCAACGCGTCTTCGAGCGCGCGCAGCGTTTCAACGTCCAGGTCATTCGACGGCTCGTCCAGCAACAGCACGTTGCCGCCTTCAATCAGCGTCTTCGCCAGATGCAGGCGGCCACGTTCACCGCCTGACAACGCGCCGACGGTCTTCTGCTGATCGCCGCCCTTGAAGTTGAAGCGGCCGATATACGCCCGCGACGGCGTTTCGTACTTGCCGACCGTCAATACGTCCGCACCGCCCGAAATCTCTTCGAACACAGTCTTGCCGGCGTTAAGCGCATCGCGGCTTTGATCCACGTACGCCAGCTTGACCGTCGGACCCGTGACGATTTCACCTGAATCCGGTTGTTCCTTACCCGTGAGCATGCGGAACAACGTGGATTTCCCTGCGCCATTCGGCCCGATAATTCCGACAATCGCGCCGGCCGGGATCTTCATGTTGAGGTTATCGATCAGCAAACGGTCGCCATAAGCCTTGCTCACGTTCTTGAACTCGATCACTTCATTGCCCAGCCGGTCGCCGACGGGGATGAAAATTTCCTGCGTTTCATTGCGCTTCTGGTATTCCTGGCTGTTGAGTTCCTCGAAGCGCGCGATACGGGCCTTCGATTTCGCCTGGCGTCCCTTCGGGTTTTGGCGCACCCATTCCAGTTCTTTCTTCAACGCTTTCTGACGCGCCGATTCCGTCGATTCTTCCTGCTTCAGCCGATCCTGCTTCTGGTCAAGCCAGCTGCTGTAGTTACCCTTCCACGGAATGCCGTGGCCGCGGTCGAGTTCGAGAATCCACTCGGCGGCGTTATCGAGGAAATAGCGATCGTGGGTGACCGCCACGACCGTACCCGGATAGCGCGTCAGGAACTGTTCCAGCCAATCCACCGATTCGGCGTCCAAGTGGTTGGTTGGTTCGTCGAGCAGCAGCATGTCGGGCTTTTGCAGCAGCAATTTGCAGAGCGCCACACGACGCTTTTCGCCGCCCGACAAGTGTTCGATTTTCGCGTCCCACGCGGGCAGGCGCAGCGCGTCGGCGGCGACTTCAAGTTGTTGCTCGGGCGTGCCGCCGTCGCTCGTCGCGAGGATGGCTTCGTATTTGGCTTGCTCGGCGGCGAGGGCATCGAAGTCGGCGTCGGGTTCCGCGTACGCCGCGTAGATGGCGTCGAGCTTTTTCTGCGCGCTGAAGACTTCGCCGAGGCCGTCTTCAACCGCTTCGCGCACCGTTTGCTGCGGATTGAGTTGCGGTTCCTGCGGCAAGTAGCCGATGTTCAGGTTCGGCATCGGCGTGGCTTCGCCTTCGATTTCCTTGTCGACGCCCGCCATGATGCGGATCAGGGTCGACTTGCCGGAACCGTTCAGGCCGAGCAGGCCGATCTTGGCGCCGGGGAAAAACGACAGCGAGATATCTTTCAGGATCTGGCGCTTGGGCGGCACGATCTTGCCGACGCGGTTCATGGTGAAGACGTATTGGGCCATTTGCGGGTTCGGTTGTCTTGAGGTTGACGGATGTCGGTTTTACGGCGGGCTTCGGCCGGGCGGATGTCGGTTTTTAAGCCTCCGCCGGGAAACCCCTGAATTCAGTACGCGACGATGCGTTTCCCGCAGCGCGCGGGAAGTGACGACATTGTACTTCGATGGATATGGCTGCCTGCGGCTCTCGCCTGAGTGTGCCGAGCATTGTCAGCGCCAGGCTGCGACGCCGCCATGCCGCGAACACGTGCCGCTGCGATGCCGGCTGAAGCTCCATGTTCCGTCGCGGCATTGAGCCGTGGCGCCGTCGGGCGCCTGGCCCGAACGCGAACGCGCTGGAGAGTGGACGGTTTCACCGTCGTGATTGCGATAGGTCTGGTGGTTATCGAGGTCGGACTCGTTCGGGGCGGAGTAGGCGTAGGCGAACGAGGTGGAGGAACTGAGCGCGAGGGCGGCCGCGAGGAGGATCGAGGCGGTGCGGTGATATAAATGTGTCGTCATTGTTTTTGTTTTGGACGCAAAGGATGTCATCGACTTCGCGCTGGCTACCTGAGCTGAGGTCGACCATGTTCCTGACGTCAGGAACATGGTCTGCGGCGCCATGCCCCGACGTTCGCAGGCAATCTCGGCTTTTCGCGACCTTGACGAAGTTTTCACACTTCGCATACCCAAGCAGATGCAGAAGGTTGCCGATGAGCCAGAACTCGACAGCGTTACTTGTCTGCTGGGCGTGCGTCGCCTGTTTCGGATTGACGGAGATTGGGAGATGTATCTGATGACGACGAAAACTCATACCAGACACCTCGACCAGCCCCGTGCTGCCCGAGATGCCCGTGTTCCACCAACGCACGCAGGTGCTGCTTGAGCGTATTGCGACTACCGCCAGTGAGTCGAATCGCATCGCCCATCGTGATGCGCCCATGCTCCCGCGCGAACTCGACAATGTGCAGTGAGAGTTCTGGCAGCGCGGCCAGCACCACCTTCTCGCGCTCCACTTTGTGGTTAAGACGCCGAACCTGTTCCGCCAACGCGCGCAGGAAGAAGACAAGCCAAGGTCGCCAGTTTGGAGACTCGGTTCGGATGGTTCCTTGTGTCTGCCGTAGCGCGAGGTAGTACGCTTCCTTGCTCAGCTCAATGACACTTTCGAGTGAGCTGTAGGGTACGTAAGCGTAGCCCGCATGCAGGAGTAGCAAGGTGGTCAACACACGGCTCAAGCGGCCGTTGCCGTCCTGAAAAGGGTGGATTTCCAGAAAAACAACGACCCAAATGCCGATGAGGAGCAGGGGATGAAGTCGAGCGGCGGCGCTCTCGTCGTTGAACCATGTGACCAGCTCGGTCATCAAGCGCGGCGTGTCGAAGGGCGTCGCGGTTTCGAACACTACGCCTAGCTGCTTGCCATCCTCATCGAAGGCGACCACGCTGTTTGTAGAAGTCTTGTAGTTGCCCCGATGCCAAGCGTCTTTCTCGCTGTACGTTAGCAGGTCGCGGTGCAGTTGTCTGATGTGGTTCTCGGTGAGCGTGATGGCTCGCCAGGACGAAAACACCAGTTCCATGACCTCGGCGTAGCCAGCCACCTCCTGCTCGTCGCGTGTCGCGAACGACTTGATCTGCAGGTTGGACAAAAGTCGCTCGACCTGCCGGTCCGACAGCGTGCTGCCCTCGATACGGGTGGACGAACCGATGCTTTCGATAGTAGCCACCCGACGCAATGCCGAGAGTCGATCGGGCGCCAAGGTACCAAGCGCGCGCCAAGCGCCCTTGAACTCATCGACACCGGCGATGAGGTTGAGGATTTCAGGTGTTATCTGGACGGTATGGGATCGGATCATTTGAACCAATAATACACCCATTTACACCCATTTATGTCCGCTAAGTCGGGCGCCCCCGTCGCCGATGCTTAGCCCGTTATTCAATCCATTTACGCCTATTTCGTTCAGGGTCAGACGTTAAACAAGAAATTCATCACGTCGCCGTCGTGTACGACATATTCCTTCCCTTCGGCCCGCATCTTCCCGGCTTCCTTTGCGCCTTGCTCACCTTTGAACGCGACGAAGTCATCGAAGGCAATCGTCTGCGCGCGAATAAACCCGCGCTCGAAGTCCGTGTGAATTGCGCCGGCGGCCTGAGGCGCGGTGTCGCCGATATGAATCG
>NZ_JAQGMM010000435.1 GCF_028292365.1 Caballeronia sp. | reverse complement strand
ATCGTCAATCGATCGTAAGTGAGCATAAATTATCATGAACGAGCGAACGTAGGCAAGTTTTTGCCGTTCATTTTTCGTGGCCGACGTGCCCGCATTCACTGCGTGTTAACAGGCTGGGAGATTTGGATGCCATCATGTGATTCGCTTAATCCGGCCCTTTTCTGTGGCTGGTGGTGCGGCCAGCAGCGTCGGCAGATGATCGAACGACGCACCGCCCGCGTGGATATCGAAGACGAAATCGGCGCGGGGAAACAATTCGGTGTCCACATAGTGCGCAATCATCTCCATGATGGAGCCATCGCGATGACCCGGGAAGATCCGGTTCATGTTCGCGCCATCAATAGGCGAGGTCCGCCGCCCCGCGAGAAATACAGGAAAGTTGAGACCCGGCACGACGATCAGGCGGCCGCTGATTTGCATGTGCCGGTCTGAACGCCTTCCTGCTCAAAATCGATATCCGTCGAGATGCGGGAGCGGTCGGTGGCCATGATTCGTCTCCTGAGTATGGGCATGAGATGCCTGGCATGCGTTTCGGTATGAAAGGCGGCGGCGAATGCAAACGACGCAGCGATGCCCGTACTATCTGAAATCGATGTGATTTATGCCAATGCCGATTGATGGCATGCGTGATGCCTTTGACGCATCGCGCTTCAGGGGAGTCATGCGATCGAAGTCGATCGTGAGGAAGTGCATCCGACTGGCTGGCCGGTATCGGGATCCTGTTAGTCCCTTTAATAGGATGATGTCACTACTTCAACCGGGCAAGGAATGATCGGATAGTGGCGGTGACAACCCAGGAGATTTAAAGATGCGTATTTTTCTTACCGGTGCGACAGGCTTCATCGGCGCGGCCATCGTTCCGGAACTGATCAAGGCCGGCCATCAGGTGATCGGTATGACGCGGTCGGACGCGGGCGCTCAAGCGCTTATCAATGCAGGGGCGGAGGTGCATCACGGCACCCTGGAGGATCCGGAGAGCCTGCGCAGCGGCGCCGCCAAAGCAGATGGCGTCATCCACACGGCATTCGATCACGATTTTTCGAAATTTGTGGAGAATTGCGAAAAGGACAAGCGTGCGATCGCGGCGCTCGGAGCCGCGCTCACTGGCTCTGACCGCCCTCTGATAATCACCTCCGGGACCGGCATGGGTAGCGGTGAGCATGGTCAACTGGCGACCGAAGATGTCTTTAATATCCGTCATCAAAATCCGCGCATCGCATCCGAATTGGCTGGCAATGTGCTCCTCGAAGCAGGAATCAACGTGTCGGTGGTGCGACTGCCTCAAGTTCACAACCCGTTCAAGCAAGGTCTCATCACGCCGCTCGTCGCCGTCGCGCGTGAGAAAGGCGTCTCCGCCTACGTGGGTGAGGGTCGTAACCGCTGGCCGGCGGGTCATCTCTCTGATGTGGCGCTTCTGTACCGGCTCGCCATTGAAAAAGGCGAACAGGGGGCACGCTATCATGCGGTCGGCGAGGAGGGGATCAGTAGCCGCGAAATTGCCGAGGCGCTTGGCCGGGGCCTGAACTTGCCCGCAGTGTCGATCACCCCGGATGAAGCAGCGTCGCATTTTGGATGGATGGCAATGTTCGTCGGCCTGGATATGCCGGCCTCCAGTGTCCAGACCCAGAGCCGCTTGGACTGGCATCCAACCGGTCCAACACTCATCGCTGACCTTAACGAAGCACAGTATGCCTAATCATCTTCGTTGAACGGCCAGAAGTCATGACGGCGCCCTGCTTGGGGCGCCGCAGCACCTTTACTCTTCCACGGCGGCAAGCTCACCGTTTCACGGATGCTCGGCGGCTATAGCGACTCGTTCAGCAAATCTCCAAACTCAATACCGTTCTTGGCCGCGGTCATCAAATCATCCGGAGTCGGACCCTCGCGGGTAAGGTCGACCAGTCCCTGATTCAGTTTCACATATGGCCGCATGCGGTGTTCGTATGCGGCAAAAGCTTGCGCCGGATGGTCCCAGTGCCGAACCAGCTCGCGAACCAGCACAAAAGCGCCGACAAGTGCGAGGCTCGTGCCTTGACCCGAAAATGGGGAGGCGCAGTGCGCTGCATCACCCGCAAGGACGATGCGGCCTTTCGACCACGACGGCATGCGGATCTGCGCGAGCTCGTTGTAGTAAAACTGATCGGTCACTTTCATTGCGTCGATAAAGCGGGGGAACGCGCCCTTCAAATGAGCGCACTGGCCAGCCACAATTCGCTTCTGCGTTTCCATGTCGCTGCGGGACACCGCAAGCTCGGGTATGGCGAAACCAACGCCAATCCGGAGTTCGTTCTGGTCGCGGCTTGGGTAGATCACGTAGCCGACGCCGCCCTCGCGATGCCCGAGTTGCCAATCGATAAGGCCGATCAGGTTGGGTGTCGAAAAGAGAGCGAGCACCACGCCCAACGGAAAGACAAACTTGGGTTCATCGTCGAAACATTGCTTGCGGACGTTGGAGTAAATTCCGTCGGCGCCGATCAGCAGATCGAATTGCCTGATCTGGCCGCTTGAAAATGTGACCGCCACGCCATCGCCCTGATCATCGATCAAGCGAATGCTCTCGTCGTAAATGAATTCGACACGCTCGCTCATTGCGCCCATCAGAAGCTCGCAAAGATCATCGCGAAAGATTTCAATATCTTCGCTGTCGAGTCGGCCGGCACTGAACGTGCGTTCTTCGGTACGTTGGATCTCGTTGCCGTCGACATCGAGCGTCGACATGCCCTTGAGCCGCGTGCGTAGTGCGCGGACGTCGTCAAGCAATCCCATTGCGTCGACCACACTGAGCGCGACACCACGGATGTCGACAGCTTGCCCGCCTCGGCGAAAGCCCGGGGAGCGTTCAACCAGCGTGGTAGTGAATCCCGCGCGATCCAGCCAGTAAGCCAGTGCCAGACCGGTGACACCTGCCCCGGAGATCAATACTTTTCCGTTCATCATCAACCTCGTCATCGTTTCAAAACGCGCGTTCTCACGCGTTGGCGTCGACGATAAAGTATATGAAAAGCCAAACTTGATCGCCGGAATTTCCGGCCGGCTTATCCCACCAACCCGTCAGATCTGCGAAATGCCTTCCGCTCGTTCCGAACGGCCCAGGAAAAAGCCCTGCGCGCTGGTACATCCGGAGGCCCGGACAAAGCTCAGCTGCTCGTGCGTTTCAATACCTTCCGCCGTAGTGGGAATGCCCAGCTCATGGGCCAGCGCCACGATGCCGCGAACCACGGCCGCCGACTCTCGCCGATGCACGGATTCGCGCACAAATGAACTGTCGATCTTTAGCGTGTCGAATGAAAAACGGCATAGATTCGACAGCGTGGAAAAGCCCGTTCCGAAATCGTCGAGCGCGAGCCCGATACCCATCGCGCGAAGTTTTTGCACGTTGCGCCGCGTCGGGACATCGTCGCTCATGAGTACGGTTTCCGTGACCTCGATGTTCAGCCGCGAAGGCGGTAACCCTGATTCCTGCAGGACCGTTGCAACCAGGTCCGCGAACGAATCTTCCCGCAGTTGCACAGGCGAGACGTTCACGGCCACGACGACCGGTTCGCGCCAGCGGGCCGCTTGCGCGCAGGAGCGCCTGAGCACCCATTCCCCCAGTGGCAGGATCAGGCCCGTCCGCTCTGCAATGGGAACGAAGGTTGTGGGCGCCAATTCGCCTCTTGTGGGATGGGTCCAGCGGACCAGTGCTTCGCGTCCGGTGACGACGCCGCTGGCCAGGTTGACGATGGGTTGATATTCCATCCTCAAGCCGCTGCCAAATGATTGAAGCGCACCTTCCAGGTCGCTTCGCAGGAGGCTCAGGCTGTCGTCGGAGGCGTGCGCCTTGGCATCGAATACGGCAAAGGCGCTCTTGCCGCTGCGCTTGACCGCGTACAACGCGCGGTCGGCGCATATCAGGAGTTGCGGTCCCGTTTCTCCGTGCTCGGGATACTGCGAAATCCCGACACTCGCGCCAATCCGCACCAGCACCTCGTTCAGTACGAACGGACGCGCAAGGGTTTTCACAATCTGGTCCGCCAGCAGCCGGACCTCTTCGCTCATGGACGAGTCGCTGGAAATGGCGACGAATTCATCGCCTGCCAGACGGCCGACTACATCTCCCTGACGCAGGACCGCCCGTAAACGCTTGGCGGATTCCTGAAGCACGAGGTCGCCGGCTGCGTGCCCGAGGCTGTCGTTGATGGCCTTGAAACCGTCAAGATCGATCAGGAGCACCGCGAACGATCCGTGCCTGACCGCCGGCTCGGCATCGGTACGGTTCAGCAGGAGTTCGCTGATGCGGGCGCGGTTCGGCAGGCCAGTGAGACTGTCGTGGCGGGCAAGGCGATTACTGGTTTCCTGCGCGAGCAGCAGCGCGACGGTGTCTTTGTTGCTGCGGATCGCAACGGTAAAAAAGCCGGCAGCGCAAAACGGCGCCTGGAACAGCAAGACGATTTTTCCAGAACCGGGAGACATCGCGGCGCCGATCCCGAGCAGCGTAAAGATGATGGAGATCTGGATCAGGACAAGCCGGGGTATGCCTGCGTTACGGCCTGCCAATCCGCCCACCACGCCAACGGCGCAAACGTTGCCCAGCAGGAAAAGCGTCTGGTCTCCGCTGATATTGCATAAGAGGGCGCCGAATCCGAGAAGCGCGCTCCACAGGATGCTGGCAAGCAGGAACGCCGATGTCGGCGTGGGCTCGTTGCGTGCGCTGCGCCTGCAGCAGATGGCGATCAGGGACAGGCGCACGATCAGGAGCGCGATCACCGCGAGCGTCCATGACGCGTAGAGGACGCTCGGATGAAGGTAATAGGCGGTGACGCAAACGCTGATCTCGCAAACTGACGCCATTGCGATCGACGTCGTCCTGGTGAACAGGTTTGACAGCAGTATCTGTCGATTATCCGCGCTCAGGTCTTGAGCGGATCCTACTAGCCATTTGAAAAACGGCAACCTCGGTTCACTAAACGCCATGGCATGCGCAATATAGGTAGGTACTTGGTTATCGGCGCGACTGGCTTTTTTCTGAGCTTGATTATCCCGGTAAATGTGTCCGTTGCTCGAACAATATGATATTGCACCCGCGTGACCTGGGCGGGCTCCAAGGGTATCAGAGGGCGGAACAATTCGGGTCTATGACAAACATGCCTGTCAAGCCGAGGAGGGAAACGGGTGCGGCCGAATATTCTGAAGACTACCTCGTTCGCAAGAGGCAATCCTGTCTACGGAAAATAATACGGATTGACGTCTGTCTTGCGCCGCAGCATGACGAACTGAAACAGCCTGAGGACGGGCTGCAGGCGTTGCGCTGGGAGGTCCGTCTTGCGACTGAAGGTAACATGCAGGGAATGATGCGGCGGATTCATCTTGCCCGGGCGCGCGTGCATTAACGATCCCGGATAGAGCATCCTGCCGTGCGATCTTTTACTTGGAGGACAAAAAATGAAGCGTGGGTTTTGCTCATTTATTGCGTTGACGATTGCGGCGCCGGGCCTCGCGATGGCCTTTAACGAAGACGCATCGTACAACCAGTGCGTGATGCAATCGCTGAAGGGAGTAAGGAGCAGACAAGCGACCGATCTGATTACAACGTCGTGCCGGAAGCTCTATAAGGAAAGCGCTTTCCTGAATAACAAGGAGAAAAATTATCGCGTCTGCCTGGTTCAGAACCTGCAAGGAATAGAGAACGATTACGCCGCGCAACAAGTGGCGGCAGCCTGTCGCCGGGCGAATAGCGGTTGAGTGGATCTCGGCATTGCGCCTTTAGCACTGTCCCTGCCCGATGAATGTTTATCAGGGGTCGTACGCCGCGCAGACGCGGCGCGCTGCCTGAGCAGCGCACCGCACCACACCGCGTTACTTCAACCGATCAGAACCGGTGGATGATACCTACGCCCGCAGCAAACTGGCTGGGAGACGACGACGGTGCAGACTGGAACCCGTCGCCAACCGAGGCGGTCGCGTTGATGATGCTGCCCGCGCCACTCGTCCCGAGCGTTTTGCCGTTCGCGCGCTGATAGGCCTGCAATGCATAGAGGCCGGTGCGTTTAGACAGCGAATAATATTCGGACAGGTTGAACTGCTGGTATTGCGCAGAACTCGTAATGCCGTTGGCTTTCGTCGCACGCGTGTAGCTGTAGCCGGCGGCGAGATCGAGCAGCGGCAATGCTTTCCAGTGCAGCACTGCGCCACCTGTATTGAAGATTTCCGTGGTCTTGAAGCTCGAATTGATACCCGGGATGTACTGCACGTTCGAGTACGTGAACGAGATATCCAGCGTCTGCGTGAAGGTATAACCGCCCGCGACCGCAATGCGCTGCTGTGCCTGAGCGGTCTGATAACCGTTCGTGACCGCCGATACCCCTGACTGGCCCGCGGAATTGGTGGTCGAATCTGCACCAAACGCGCCGCCGCCCGGGGTCGAGTTGTTGATCCGCGTGATACCCGCGGCAAGCCCGAACGGACCATTGAGGTACTGGATCGCGCCGCTCCATGTCGAGCCCTGGTTCACGCTGCCTGGAACGCCGGCAAACGAGTACGAACCGCTGGCAGTGAATCCGAAGAACTTCGGTGACGTGTACACGAGCGAATTATTGGCGCGATAAATCGTGTCCAGTTCGTCGAGGTCGCCCGGATGCGCACCGAAGGCGCCGGTAAGCCAGGTCGTCGGGCTATAGGGCGAAAGCAGGTTGTAGTAGGACGTGTATTGGCGGCCCGCGGTAAGCGTACCGTAGACCGGGTTGGTCAAGCCTACCCATGCCTGCCGGCCGAACATTGCGTTCGTGTATTGCTGAGCGCCCGACGCCGCGTTAAAACCCGACTCCAACTGGAAGATGGTCTTGGTGCCGCCACCCAGGTCTTCTGAACCCTTGAGGCCGAAGCGGCTGCCCGCCCAGATTCCGGAGAGCATCTTGATGTTGGAGCGTCCACCCTTGTTTGAACCCAGTGACGTCTGGCTGCTCTGGTACGAAATAGAGTCGTCGACAATACCGTACAACGTCACGCTGTTTTGAGCGAAGACCGGCGAGGCGAGGGTGGCGAGGCTGATTAATACGGCTTTTTTGACGGTTTTTTTGGCGGATTTTTTGACGTGACGTGACTGCATGATTTATCTCCTCTTGTTGTATCACTGATTGCGACGTGGCCAGCAACGTCGCGGGTTTTCCTGCTTGCTCATTTAACGAAATTGCTTAACTGAAAAATACCTTCAGGCGATGTCTCCCGAATCGCCTGAAAAATCATCGGTAATCCTTATAGAACCCCCGCGTAACTGGATTCCGGCGCGCCACGTACACCCGGAAGCACCGCAAGCACATGACCGTCGTGTTCGTTCGCGCCGCTTGCCGGACGAATCGATGTGATAAAGAGCGTGTCGAGTTCGCGGCCGCCAAACGTGCACATTGATGGCTTCGAGACGGGCAACGCGATGCTTCGGTCCAACCGGCCGTCAGGCGCAAAACGCAGCAGCAGGCCGGCGTCGTTGGCACAGGTCCAGTAGCAGCCGTCGGTGTCGACAGCCGCGCCGTCCGGGCGTCCTGCAAACTGATTCAGGTCGGCAAAGACGCGGCGGTTACGGGGTTCGCCGGTGTCGACGTCGTAGTCGAAAGCCCAGACAAGCCTGCGCGCCGGATGCGAATCGGAGAGATACATCGTCGTGCCTTGCGGTGACCACGCGAGTCCGTTCTGCACGATCAGTCCGCTGACAATGGGCGCGGAAAGCGTGCCGTCGGCGTCGTATCGATACAGCGAGCCCGACGGGTTGGCCGCGGCCATATCCTGCACCATCGTGCCGGCCCAGAATCGGCCTTGACGATCACAGCGGCCATCGTTGAAGCGCATGCCTGGCAGCGGAAAAACGGGTGCGGCGAGCTTGCGGCCACTCGCCTCATGCCCAGCCAGCAGCGTGAGCGCGAAGAGCCCGGTTTCGCATCCGGCGAGCAGGGTGCCGTGACGGTCGAAGGTGATGCAGGCCACCTTTTCGGGCAGGCGCCACTCGGTGCGCCTGGCCTCGCCCATGACCAGACGAGCGATCGTGCGAGCGGGGATGTCGACCCAATACAACGCCTGTTCCTGTTCTCGCCAGACCGGGCTTTCGCCCACTTCGCACGGTGCCTGATCCGCGGCCTCGAGGCGTTCGAACGCCAGTGTTTCCGGTTGCATGTTGTTCATGATGAGGGTCTCAGCGGCCAGTACAGGCCGCTCGTTACTGCGGGCGGTATCGCGTGAATGTGGCCCACGCGCGGCGTTCAAAGCCGACGTCGCTCAGTGGTGGAGGACGGCCGGTGCGATGCGCGCTTTGCTTCGCGCACGGCCAAGCACCGTGACCGCACGCTAGGCACCGGCGGGACTCGGAAGGTTGGCGTCGGCGCGTCGATTGACCAGCGCAGGCCGCACCAGCGTCCAGAGCAGGACCACGCCGATCAGGTCGCCGAAGCCGAGCGCGACGAAGAACGGTGCATAGCCGATGGTCGCAACCAGCCCGCCGATCACGAGCGTGAAAATCAGGTTGCCGAGCCCCGCTGACAATCCCGCGAAGCCCGTAACGGTTGCCACTTCACGGCGCGGGAACAGGTCGGCGGACATCGAAATAACGGCGACGGAAAGCGTCTGGTGCGCAAAGCCGCCAAGGCACAGCAGGAAGATTGCCGTGCCCGGGTCCTTTACATAACCCACGCCTGCCATGGCCGTCATGATCACTGCGCCGATCGTGAAGACAATGCGCTTGCCGTTGATCACGGCAATGTTGAAGCGCTTGTTGAGGTACAGCGAAATCGATCCGCCCATCAGGCAGCCCACGTCCGCCGCCACGAACGGCAGCCATGCTGTCATGGCAATGGCCTTGAGGTCGAAGCCGCGTGCCTGATGCAAGTAGAGGGGCATCCAGAACACGAGCGTGGTCCAGACAGGATCGGCAAAAAAGCGCGGCAGGGCGATGCCCCAGAAGTTGCGTTGCTTGAAGATCGCGCGCAGGTTGGGCTTGGCGCCGTTATCGGAGAGTTCGGCGTGTTCACCTTCGACGATATAAGCCGCTTCAGTCGCAGTGAGCGCCTTGTGCTCGCTCGGATGCCGGTAGAACACGATCCATAGCACCGCCCATACGAGGCCGAGACAGCCGGCAATCACGAAGGCCATTTCCCAGTTGTACTTGAGGATCGACCAGGCGATGAGCGGCGGTGCGGCAATGGCGCCAATCGATGTGCCGATGTTGAAGATCCCTGCCGCCAACCCGCGTTCACGCGCCGGGAACCAGAACGCGGCCATACGCATGCCGGCCGGGATAAACGAGGCTTCGGCCAGCCCGAGCAAACCACGCAGCACGAACAGGCCGACCCAGCCGCTTGCAAAGCCGTGCGCGATACACACGACCGACCACGCGACGCCGCAAATCAGGAAGCCGAAGCGCAAGCCGATACGGTCCATCAGGTAGCCGGTGATCGGGCCGCCGAGCGGGTACATCACGAAGAACGCACCCGTGATCCAGCCGTACTGCGCGGTGCTGATATGCAGGTCCTGCATGACCGTGGGGGCGGCGACACTGAGCGAACTGCGCGCCAGGTAGTTCATGACCGTGCCGAGCGTCAGCAGGGCGATCATCCACCAGCGCAGCCCTCTTAACTTGATTGCCATGTCGGTTTGTCTCCGTTCTTTGCGTTCGTTATTTTTGTCAGCCGCTCGGTCGGCTGAGACCGCTGCGCGCACGTTCGAAGTCCTTCATTCGACCGATTCAGGACGCGATGACAACGCGCAACATTCACAGCAGTAAGTTATGTTAGTAATGTGAACGCATCGTATGTCAGATGACTTATCTCGCGCAATACGCGAAGCATCGGCGTTTACACTAGTAATATTTTCTGCGGGCTTTTAATTTCCTGGATTTTTTGGGCTTTTATACGGGCGAAGAGCGCTACTGTGGCGGGT
>NZ_JAQGMM010000432.1 GCF_028292365.1 Caballeronia sp. | reverse complement strand
TTGCCGGATCCGGCTCAAGCCCGGTTTCCTGCAGGATCTGCCGTGAAATACGGTTCATCTTGTTGATCGTTTCGATCATGTGAACCGGAATCCGGATGGTCCGCGCCTGGTCCGCAATCGACCGCGTGATAGCCTGACGAATCCACCACGTGGCGTACGTAGAGAACTTGTAACCACGCCGATATTCGAACTTGTCCACCGCCTTCATCAAACCGATGTTGCCTTCCTGGATCAGATCCAGGAATTGCAGACCGCGGTTCGTGTACTTCTTGGCAATCGAAATCACGAGACGCAAGTTCGCTTCCGTCATTTCGCGCTTCGCCTGACGCGCCTTCAGCTCACCCGCAGCCATTTGACGATTCGTTTCTTTCAAGTCCTTCAGCGGCAACACAACCCGCGCCTGCAAGTCGAGCAAACGCTGCTGCTGTTCGCGAATCGCCGGAACGTTACGCGCCAGGATCACGCTATAACCGTGGTTCTCGGCAACGACCTTTTCCGACCACTCCAGATCCGTTTCACTACCCGGAAACCGGGCGATAAATTCAGCGCGCGGCATACCGCATTTATCGACGACGGTATGCAGGATCTGACGTTCCACCTGACGCACTTCGTCCACTTGCGCGCGCAGCGTGTCGCACAGGCGCTCGACGGTCCGCGCGGTGAAGCGGATGGTCATCAGCTCACTCTGAATAGCTTCCTGCGCCTTCAGATAAGCCTTCGACTTATAACCTTCCTTCTCATACGCGCGACGCATCTTGTCGAACCACTCGCTGATCAGCGAGAACTTCTCAAGCGACGCGCGCTTGAGCGCTTCCAGTTGAGCGGCGTTGGCATTGGCCTGAGCGGTGGTTTCGTCAACTTCTTCCTCGTCCTCGTTTGGCTCTTCCTCTTCTTCCTCTTCGCTTTCGATAGCTTCCGCTTCCTGCTCGGAGAAACCGTCGGCATCCGCGGCGTTCGGGTCAATCAAGCCGTCGACCAGTTCATCCACGCGCGTTTCTTCGTTCTGCACACGCTCGGCCATGGCCAGGATGTCAGCGATGGTCGTCGGGCAAGCAGAAATGGCCATGACCATGTGCTTGAGGCCGTCTTCAATCCGCTTCGCGATCTCGATTTCGCCTTCGCGCGTCAGCAGTTCGACCGTACCCATTTCACGCATGTACATGCGCACCGGGTCGGTCGTGCGGCCGAATTCAGAGTCGACAGTGGAAAGCGCGACTTCAGCTTCCTCTTCAACTTCATCGTCCGATGAGGCCGCCGGCGCGTTGTCGTTGAGCAGCAGCGTTTCTGCGTCGGGCGCTTGCTCGTAGACCGCCACGCCCATGTCGTTGAACGTGCTGATGATCCCTTCAATAGCTTCCGTTTCCGTGAAGTTATCGGGCAGGTGGTCGTTGATTTCCGCGTAGGTCAGGAAGCCGCGTTCCTTGCCGAGCTTGATCAGCGCGCGCAGCTTCGCTCGCCGCTCCTCAAGCTCTTCGACTGTACCGGGCGCGCTCGAGGCGAACGCGTCCTTTAACAGCGCTTTTTCCTTCGCACGCCGGTCACGCGCCTTGACCTTTTCGACCTTGACCGGCGGCGCGGCTACAGCCTCCGCAGCCGAGTCCGCGGCCGGGTCGGCCTGCACGTTTTGCGCGTTTTGCGTTGCGTCGTCATCGACGGGTACTTCGTTCAGCTTTTTCGTCATGGAGTTCGCCGTACCGGCATTAGTCTCGACTCGCGGCTGCTGGACGACAGCCGATGGAACCGTGGATACAGAATATGCGCGCGCTGCCTTGTCCCGCGACCCCTTGGCAGTGCGTCGCCCCGAGTCCTGCGCCGGTCCCCGCTTCACGACGCGCACGCGAGCCAGCTTCGACCCCTGCTTCGTGTTGCGTTTCCGGCCCGCATTAGCAGCCGCTTCCGTTGCACTCGCTTGCTTGCCGGCCGAATTTCCGGCCTTGCCACTCCTGCCAGTCTCACCCGCCATCAGACCAACCTGATCCTTTGGCTGACCCAGCGTCTTCTTGCCCGCCGGCCTCACGGCTTTCGCCGCAGCTTTCGCCGTTCTGGCGGACCCTTCAGACCCTGTCGACCCTCTACTCACTGCCGCTGCAACCGAGCTCTTTTTGCTTGCACCCGATGGAGGAGACGGAATGGCGATCGCCCTGGTCTTCGACACTCCGGGGGAAGGAACTGATCGGCTGTGGGCCACTGCCCGTTTCGACTCGCTCGAGCCGCGTACCGTCGTTTTCTTCCCGCTAGCAGTCTTAACCATGCGTGTCTCACCTCTTTCGCAAATGAGCACAAAAGTCAAAAAAACAACTTGCTGAAAACCTTTAATTGTAGCATGCGTGTCTTAAATGTCCCGGCTCACCCCGCGCAAGGCCTTTATTTGAGCAGCTTTAGCCGATAAATCCGAAAATTCGGCAATTTCTTCCGCAGTCAAGCTCGATTGCTGCGCCAGTTGATCCAGCCGATTCCTATAGCTGTCGTGACGCAACTTGACAACCGTCGCATGCAACTCTTCCGCGAGCAGCTTTTTCTGCTCCTGTACACGTTCGTTGGCGCCTTCGTCGGCCGGGTCGCGCATCAACAGGTCCCGTACATTTTCATCATAGGCGAGAATTTCCTGGAAGATATCCTCGTAAGTCGGGGCATTGGCAGCGTTGCGCAGTAGATCCGACAGCATCTGGAACTCCGCCGTTTCCCCTAGTTCCCGCGCGTGTCCGATCACTTCACTAAACAATTCGCCGTGCTCGGTCATGGTGACCAGCGTCTGCTCGCTTTCGTGATCGAGCGTGGCGTAGATGCCCGGGTACATCACCAGGTTGCGCAGCGCGCGCTGTTCATGGCCCTTTACGCGACGCCGCTCGCTCTTCGGCAACGCCGCCCTGGCAACGGCCGCTGCTCGCGAATCGATGTCACACAATGCCGCGATTTCACCAAACGGTGTATTCAGCCGATCGGCCAGCATGTGCAGGATCTGCACGCGCAACGCGTTCGCCGGTAACGCCTGGAGCAGCGGCTTGGCGTCGAAAAGCGCCTTGGCACGGCCTTCCGGCTGGTCGAGTTCCTTGTCGTTAAGGACTTCGTTCAGCAGGAATTGCGACAGCGGCATCGCGCGATCGACCTGTTCGCCGAAACCGTCAGTGCCGAATTCACGCACGTAGCTGTCCGGGTCATGCTCCTTCGGCAGGAACAGGAAGCGGATCGTGCGGTTGTCGGCGGCGTGCGGCAAACAGGCGTCCAGCGCTCGGCGCGCGGCGCGGCGGCCAGCCGAATCGCCATCGAAACTGAACACCACGGTATCTGTCTGACGAAACAGCTTCTGGACGTGGATGGGCGTGCAAGCCGTGCCGAGCGTGGCAACGGCGTTCGCAAAACCCAACTGCGCCAACGCGACGACGTCCATATACCCTTCGACGACCAACGCGTATCCGAGTTCGCGAATAGCCAGCCGCGCCTCGAAAAGGCCGTATAACTCGCTGCCTTTGCTAAATAACGGCGTTTCCGGCGAATTCAGATACTTCGGCTCGCCGCCGCCGAGCACGCGCCCGCCAAAACCGATAACGTTGCCCTTCACGTTCCTGATGGGAAACATGACGCGTTCGCGGAAGCGGTCGTATCGGCGAGACTGGCCCTGGTTGTCACTTTTCTCGCTGACGATCACGAGACCCGCTTCCACCAGATTGTCGTTCTTGTAGTCAGGGAATGCCGCTTCGAGGCTCTGCCAGCCGTCGGGCGCGTAGCCGAGCCCGAAACGCAACGCGATTTCGCCCGTCAGGCCGCGCTTTTTCAGGTATTCGATAGCGTTGGGCGCCCCGCGCAACTGCTTGCGATAGAACTCGCAAGCGGTCTGCATGACTTCGGTCAACGCGACACTGACGGCTTTGCTCGGCGCGGGCACGTAACCTTCGCTGCCCACGCCGCCGCCCGATCCACCGCCGCCGCGCATTGACGGTTCCTGCGGCACGGTCAGGCCGCACGACTGGGCGAGTTCGTTAACGGCTTCGGGGAACGTGAGCCCGCTGTGCTCCATGAGAAAGCTGATCGCCGTGCCGTGCGCGCCGCAGCCGAAGCAGTGATAAAACTGCTTCGTCGGGCTGACCGTGAACGACGGGCTCTTCTCGTTATGGAACGGGCACAAGCCCATGAAGTTCGCGCCGCCCTTCTTCAACTGGACGAACTTGCCCACCACGTCGACGATATCGACGCGGTTCAGCAAGTCCTGAAGAAACGAATGCGGAATCACTTAGTGAGTTTTCTGGGTCAGACTTTTTGAGCACTTAAGCCAGGTTTGTTTCTCATTTCTCTTAAGCCAAACTTAGCCAAGCTTATTTGGCAAGCGCCGCTTTGACCAGACCCGACACCGCCGTCATGTCCGCGCGGCCCGCCAGCTTCGGTTTCAGTACGCCCATGACCTTGCCCATGTCCTGCGGTCCGGCCGCGCCGGTTGCCGCCACGGCCGCCTGGATCTCGGCGTTGATGGCTTCATCGGAGAGCTGCTCGGGCATGTAGGCCGCCAGAACGACCAGTTCGGCTTGCTCCTTCGCCACCAGGTCGTCGCGTCCGGCGGTCTGGAACTGGCTGATCGAGTCCTTGCGCTGCTTGATCATTTTGTCGATGACGCCCGTGATGGCTGCGTCGTCCAGCGTCACGCGCTCGTCGACCTCGCGTTGCTTGATTGCCGCGAGCAGCAGCCGGATGGTGCCGAGGCGTTCGGTTTCGCGGGCGCGCATCGCGGTTTTCATGTCGTCGGTGATCTGGTCTTTGAGGCTCATCGCTTAGGAACTCTGCGGGTGCTGTGTTGAAAGAATGCGGACGTCAGCCGTTCATGGCGCTAAAGCAAAAACCCGCTTGGGACGTTTCCTCAAGCGGGATCATGAACGGGGTGATTGGGGTACATTTGAAGCCGGCCAAAACGACACTGAGACGGGGTCCCGAGACAGATCGAGTGGCCGCTCGTGGCAGGGATCGTCTTCCTGTCTTCATGGATCACCGCCCGGTTTTCACTCATTTTGCGCTCGCGCCCGCTCGTGCCTATTCGTGCAAATTGCGTGCAAATTGCCGCTACGAACGAAGCAGTATAGCAGGTCGAAACCATCATTTTCCAGGGGAAGCCGTGTTACACGGATACCTGCTTTTACGGGTGAAAGCCATGCTGGTCATGCCTTTGCGGTTTTACACCCGGACCAGTTCGGCCGCCGCTTTGCCCGCCGCTACGCCCGACGCCCAGGCCCACTGGAAGTTGTACCCACCGAGCCAGCCAGTGACATCGACCGCCTCGCCGATGAAATATAAACCCGCGACGCGCGAACTCATCATGGTCGTGGATGAAAGCTCGCGGGTGTCCACGCCGCCGCGCGTGACCTCGGCCTTCCGATACCCTTCCGTGCCGTTCGGCGTGAGCGTCCAGCGCGACAGCGATTCGCCGATCTGGCGCAGCGTTTTGTCGGGGAGATCGGCGAGGCGAGCGTCGGCGGCAACGCGCTGCACGTCGAGCCAGGTTTGCGCGAGCCGTGCCGGCACGCGTTCGGCGAGAAACGTGCCGACTTGCTTGCGCGATTCCCGCTTGGCCGCGATCAATTCGCTGGTGGCATCGACGCCGGGCAGCAAGTCGATGCAGATCGGCTCCGACGGGTTCCAATAGCTCGATATCTGCAGCACGCCCGGGCCCGATAACCCGCGGTGAGTGAGCAGCAGGTCCTCGCTGAATTCCCCACGGCCGCGGCCTGCGCCCGCGCTGAGTTCCACGGGCACGGACAACCCGGATAACGCCGCGAACGGCTCCCAGTCTGCAGGAGCAAAGGTCAACGGGACGAGGGCAGGACGGGTATCGATGAGCTTGTGGCCGAATTGCTTCGCCAGGCGGTACGCAAAATCCGTCGCACCAATTTTCGGGATCGACAGGCCGCCGGTTGCTACGACGAGTGCTGCGCTTGAGATCGTGCCGGCGTTGCTGTCGAGGAAAAAACGAGCGCCGTCGTGGCGAATCGTATCGACGGTGACAGGCCGGCGCCACGTCACGCCGCCTGCGTCGCATTCGCTTTTCAGCAACTGGATGATCGATTCGCTGGAGTCATCGCAGAAAAGCTGGCCCTTGTGTTTCTCATGCCAAGCCACGCGATGGCGCTTGAGCAGCGCGAGAAAATCCTGTGGTGTGTAGCGAGCAAGCGCAGAGCGGCAAAAATGGGGATTTGCCGAGAGAAAGTTGGCCGGTCCAGCGTTGATATTCGTGAAGTTGCAGCGGCCGCCGCCTGAGATGCGGATTTTTTCCGCGAGCCGTTCGGCATGATCGATCAGGACCACCCGGCGGCCGTTTTGCGCGGCTACCGCGGCGCACATCATGCCCGCCGCGCCCGCGCCGATGACTGCGATATCGTAGGTTTCCATGGCGCGCATTGTAACGGGTGGTGTGATCAGGTTCGAGGCGGGGTTGGGCTGCGAGCACGGCAGGTCATCACTTGTGCAACAGGAACAACGCTGTCGGGCCAACGAGCTGAAACCCGCCCACTGCTATACTTATCTGTTACCTCCAAACACCTCCGCCCCATGCTTGTTCTTGGCATCGAAAGTTCCTGCGACGAAACAGGCCTTGCGCTCTACGACACCGAGCGCGGCCTGCTTTCGCACGCGCTGCATTCGCAAATCGCCATGCATCGGGAATATGGCGGTGTCGTGCCGGAACTGGCTTCCCGCGACCATATCCGCCGGGCATTGCCTCTCCTCGAGCAAGTCATGGCGGAAGCCGGGACGGTGCCAACGGATATCGACGCTATTGCGTTCACGCAGGGCCCCGGCCTCGCCGGTGCGCTGCTGGTGGGTGCGAGCATTGCCAATGCGCTGGCCATGGCGTGGGACTTGCCGACTGTCGGGATTCATCATCTGGAAGGGCATCTGCTGTCGCCGCTGCTGGTGAGCGAGCCGCCGCCATTTCCGTTCGTCGCGTTGTTGGTGTCGGGCGGCCATACGCAATTGATGCGGGTGACGGATGTTGGCGAGTATGAAACGCTCGGTGAAACGCTCGATGACGCCGCCGGCGAAGCCTTCGATAAAACCGCAAAACTGCTGGGCCTCGGTTATCCGGGCGGCCCGGAAGTCTCACGTCTTGCCGAATTCGGCACATCTGGTGCAGTGAAACTGCCGCGCCCGATGTTGCATTCCGGCGATCTGGATTTCAGCTTCAGCGGGTTAAAAACCGCAGTGCTCACGCACAACCGCAAACTTGGCACGAACGTCTGCGAGCAATCGAAAGCGGATCTGGCGCGGGGTTTTGTCGATGCGGCCGTCGATGTGCTGACCACGAAGTCCATTGCGGCGTTAAAGCAGACGGGCTTGAACCGGCTGGTCGTGGCGGGCGGAGTGGGCGCGAACCGGCAATTGCGCGAGGCGTTGTCCGCCGCCGCGAAAAAGCGTCGCTTCGAAGTGCATTATCCGGATTTGTCGCTCTGTACCGATAACGGCGCGATGATCGCCCTCGCCGGCGCATTGCGTCTCGCGCGCTGGCCCGATCAAGCCGTGCGCGATTATGCGTTTACGGTGAAGCCTCGGTGGGATTTGACGTCGTTGGCGGCGGCGTAAGTAGCGCCATGACCGTAATGCGTCATGCCCGCCACAGCCCGTCAAACAGCTAGGCTGAAACCCGCTTGTCATGCTCGATCACGGCATACGCGCTGTGATTGTGGATCGACTCGAAATTCTCAGCTTCCAGCACATAGGCCACAATTCGTTCGTCTGCGTTCAGCCGCGTGGCGACATCGCGAACCAGGTCTTCAACGAATTTCGGATTCTCGTAAGCACGCTCAGTCACGAACTTCTCGTCAGGCCGCTTAAGCAAACCCCACAACTCGCACGACGCCTCTTCTTCCGCGATCCGGATCAAATCCTCGATCGCGACATCACCGTCGAACTCCGCCGCGATAGTCACATGCGAGCGCTGGTTATGCGCGCCGTACTGCGAAATCTGCTTCGAGCACGGGCACAGGCTGGTCACCGGCACTAGCACTTTCAGTGAGATTCGCGTCTCGCCACCACGCACCTCACCGGTCAACGTAACCTCGTAATCCATCAGGCTTTGCACGCCTGACACGGGAGCCGTCTTCATGACGAAGTACGGAAACGAAACTTCAATACGCCCAGAATGCGCCTCAAGCTTTGCCAGCATCGACGTGAGCATGATGCGGAATGCGGTCTGATCAAGCGGCGCGCGATGTTCGTCGAGTAAAGCGACGAAACGCGACATGTGCGTGCCTTTTTGATCGGCGGGAAGATGGACGTCGAGATTCCAGACGCCAACGCCCGGCTGCAATTCGCCGTTGGAAGTCCGGATGGTCAGCGGATATCGGACTGCCTTTACGCCCACGCGCTGGATTGGGATTTGCCGGATGTCGAGCGAACTCTGGATATCGGGCATCGCAAAAGCGGGATTCATCTGATTCATTCTTTTTCCTTGTCCGTGGCGTGATTCGCGTGGCGTGAATCTCGTCGCGAGAACCTTGACGCGCACGGGTAAAACCAGACAGGCGTCCCCGACGCCCGTCCTCACACCACATTCTTCAATCAGGCGACACGTTTCGTCAGCTTGCCGGCATCGGCTTCGACGCTATTGAGCAAGCGCTCGCGAATCGACTTGGCAATGCCAGCACCATCCAGTCCGCACGATACAAGCAGCTTGACCGGATCGCCGTGATCGATGAATACATCGGGCAGGCCCAGTTGCAGCACCGGCTTGATGACCGAGCTCGCCAACAGGCTTTCCACGCATGCCGAGCCCGCGCCGCCCATGATCGCGCCTTCTTCCACGGTCACGAGCGCGTCGTGGGTGGCGGCGAGTTCACGCAGCAATTCGGCGTCGATCGGCTTTACGAAACGCATGTTCGCGACGGTAGCGTCCAGTTCCTCGGCCGCCGCCAGCGCGGGGGCGACCATGGTGCCGAACGCAAGGATCGCGATGCGCTTGCCGGAGCCCACTTTCTGCGTGGACTCGCGGCGGATTTCGCCCTTGCCGAGCGGAATCGCGGTCATCTTCTTGACGATCTTCACGCCCGTGCCAGCACCGCGCGGATAACGTACGGCCGACGGATTGGGCTGCTGCAACGCCGTGTACAGCATCTGACGACATTCGTCTTCGTCCGACGCCGCCATCACCGTCATGTTCGGGATGCAGCGCAGGAACGCGAGATCGTAATTACCAGCGTGCGTTGCGCCATCCGCGCCTACCAGACCGGCGCGATCGATAGCGAATACCACCGGCAGGTTCTGCAACGCGACGTCATGAATCAACTGGTCGTAGGCACGCTGCAAGAAGGTGGAATAGATCGCGACAACCGGGCGCATGCCGTCGGCGGCGAGACCGCCGGCGAACGTCACAGCGTGTTGTTCCGCGATACCCACATCGAAATAACGATCCGGGAAACGCTTTTCGAACTCCACCATGCCCGAGCCTTCACGCATGGCTGGCGTAATGCCGACCACTCGCGAATCCTGCTCGGCAGCGTCGCACAGCCATTCGCCAAATACTTGCGTGTAAGTCTTCTTCGATGGCGCCGTCGACGGCTTGATGCCTTCCGCCGGATTGAACTTGCCGGGACCGTGATAGAGGACCGGATCGGCTTCGGCAAGCTTGTAACCCTGCCCTTTCTTCGTCACGACATGCAGGAACTGCGGGCCGCGCAATTCCTTGATGTTTTGCAGCGTCGGAATCAGCGATTCAAGATCATGGCCATCAATCGGACCAATGTAGTTAAAGCCGAATTCCTCGAACAACGTGGCCGGGACAATCATGCCTTTCGCGTGTTCCTCGAGCTTGCGAGCGAGGTCCAGCATGGGAGGAGCCACGCGCAGCACGCGCTCCACACCAGCACGCGCTGCCGCGTAGAAACGCCCCGACATCAAGCGCGCCAGATGGCGATTCAGCGCGCCGACCGGTGGCGAGATCGACATATCGTTGTCGTTCAGGATCACGAGCAGCGGCACGTCATCGGCCACGCCTGCATTGTTCATGGCCTCGAACGCCATGCCGGCGGTCATCGCGCCGTCGCCAATCACGGCGATGGAATAGCGGTTGTCGCCCTGCAGCTTGCTGGCGATCGCCATCCCGAGCGCCGCCGAAATCGACGTGCTGGAATGCGCGGTGCCGAAGGTGTCGTATTTCGATTCGCTACGGCGCGGGAAGCCGGAAATGCCGCCGGCCTGGCGCAGCGTCTTCATCTGGTCGCGACGGCCGGTCAGGATCTTGTGCGGATAAGTCTGGTGACCGACGTCCCAGACAATGCGGTCGTGGGGGGTATCGAAGACGTAATGGAGCGCGATCGTCAGTTCGACCGTTCCCAGATTCGACGACAAATGCCCGCCCGTCTGCGACACGCTGTCGAGCACGTAGGCACGCAACTCTTCGGCCAGCGGTTTTAGTTCGTGGCGGTCCAGGGCGCGCAAGGCGGCCGGATCGTCGATGGTTTTCAGCAAGTCGTACATCGTCGTCCCATTTAGGAAAACTGGCGGAAGCCGTTCGGTTATTGCCCGGCGCTAGCTACGCAGCATGCGTAATGTGCAAAGGCACGCCCGCCGGTCCCGCGTTTTATCGTATGTTTCAGTGCACCCGGTTCACAACCAGGTCAGCCAATTCCCCGAGCCGACCGGCACGCGGGCCGAAAGGCGCGAGCGCGGCGTGCGCATCGCGGCCCAGTTGCGCCGCCAGTTCGCGCGATGCATCGAGTCCGATGATCGACACGTAGGTCGGCTTGTCATCCTTCGCGTCCTTACCCGCCGTTTTGCCCAGCGTGGCGGAGTCGGCGGTGACGTCGAGAATGTCATCCACGACCTGAAAAGCAAGTCCGACCGCGGCGGCGTAGGCGTCCAGCGCGTTCATGGCCGCTGCGTCCGGCGCTTCGCCACAGAGTGCGCCCATTCGCACGGCCGCGCGCAGCAATGCACCTGTTTTCTTGCGATGCATGGTTTCAAGTTCCAGGCGCGACAGCTTGCGGCCCACGCTTTCCAGGTCGATTGCCTGGCCGCCGGCCATACCGACCGAGCCGCTCGCCAGCGCCAGTTCGCGCGTCAGCGACGCCTGCTGCGCCGCACTCAGGCCGTTGTCCGCCGTTAGCGCAACGAAAGCTTGCGATTGCAAAGCGTCACCCACCAATAATGCCGTCGCTTCGTCATATTGCACGTGTACCGTTGGTTTTCCGCGACGCAGGGCGTCGTCGTCCATGGCCGGCATATCGTCATGCACCAGCGAATACACATGAATCATCTCGAGCGCCGCGCTCGCGGCTTCCAGTTGCTGCGAACCCGCGCCGGTCAGTTCACCGGCTGCGTGGCACAACAACGGGCGAACCCGCTTGCCGCCGCCGAGCACCGCGTAGCGCATGGCTTCATGCAATTTGGCGGGGGCCACGTCCGTTCCCGGCAAATAATGCTCCAGCGCCGTTTCCACGCGGTCAAGACTCGCGCGCATCCATTGATCGAAAGTCATAAGTCGTCCCCGTTATCTGCCGTTGTGCCGGCGCCCTGAGTGGCGCGCTGGACCTCGGCGGGCAGCGGTTTTAGTGTGTCGCCGTCGAGCACGCGAACTTGCTGCTCGACCTTCTCTAGTTGCTGCTGGCAAAAGCCTACGAGCGCGGCGCCGCGCCGGTAAGCCGCTAGCGATTCCTCAAGGCTCAGCGCGCCGCCCTCCATGCGCGCCACGAGCCCCTCCAGTTCGGCCAGCGCCGTTTCGTAATCGTCCGGGAGCGGCGCGTTTTCCGCGCTAGCCGAGCCTTCCTGCGTTGCGGTCTTCGCCATGAATCGTGGGTGTAATGTCGGATTTTGGGAAACAAGTCGGACATTCTACGGCAAAAGCGGCTTTTCCGACCTTCACCGTGCTCTCAACCATGCCCATGGCCTGTCTCGGCCCATTTCTGCCTATCTCTGAAAAAGTGGAAAAAGGGCGCTAGCGTGCGCAATTGTGCGGAACTCCTCACTGGGAATTGACCCAAATCAAGGGCTCAAGTGCCCCATCCAGGGGGTTTTCGGTATAATCGCGGGCTCCCTAAATCGAATTTTCGATGGTTGGGTTGTTCACTGCTTTCACGTCTTCACGGGAGTGGGAATGTCCAATCTGAGCAATGCATTGCAACTGAACGCCATTCACAGTCAGTTGCCAGTCACGGCTTACTTTGACGAAGCGCTTCTCAAGCGCGAAATCGACACGCTGTTCAAACGCGGTCC
>NZ_JAQGMM010000428.1 GCF_028292365.1 Caballeronia sp. | reverse complement strand
GAGCAAAATGATTTGTGACAGCGCAAGCCGACAACTTGCTGGTAGCCCCGGAAGCACAAATTGGGCGCCGTTTGTCTTGAAATTCGTGATGGCCTTCTTCGGCTAAGAGACGATGTTCGCGCTCACGTCGGCCGCTAAATTCGCATAACGCATTCGTTACGGCAACGACGGATTAGCCGCTTCATTTTTTGTCGATTGTTCGATCAGAGCCGGTCACGCGGCACCGCAGCCATCACCGGCCAAGCCGGCTTCAGGGCGGGTTCTCAGTAGCTAATCGCCGGAGACTACAACGTGCAAGAGTCAATCTGGAACGGCCGACTTCGCAACCGTTAAATAGAGAGTGGAGGAAAAACGGTCAGGGCCCCATTTGACAACGCTGGCTAGGTAGTGTCGACAAAGGGTTCCCGATTTGTGTGCGCAGCACAAACCACCCCAAGTGCGAACGACAATCCAGTGCTATCGCTTAAGCTGAAACACGCTATCGATTTCCACGGGAATCCCCATCGGCAAAGTAAAAACACCAATCGAACTTCGCGCCGGCAACCGCTCCGGCCCAAACAGCGCTAGCAGCAAATCACTCGCACCATCGGCGACCTTCGGGTGCGCAGTGAACCCACTCTCCGCGCGAACATAAACCGTCAACCGCGCACAACGCTCAACATTCTCAAGCCCGCACGCTTCCTCCACACAAGCAAGAATCAGCAGCATGGTCCGCTGCGCTGCTTCCTGCGCGTCAGCGATCGATAGGCCATCCCCCACGATTCCGACAACCGGCTTACCGTCCTTAAACGGCCCCAGGCCCGAAACGAATAGCTGATCGCCCAAGGTCACAGTCGTCCGGTACGATCCGAGCGGATTGATCGGTGCGGGCAATTGGAGGCCAAGCTGCTTGAGGCGGTTTTGAATGTCGTTGTCCATGGCAATCAAACGTTCGTGAGAAAGCGCAAGTATGTCCGCTCTTTCATTTCCGCGTGATGATCGGCGCTTAACAACCTGCCAATCATAGCCACGTCAGCAACCAACTCAGTCCGTACTCTGCGCCATCTTCTGCGGCAGTGGCACATGCAGCCACTTCTCCACGATGCCATTCAACTCGCCGTCTTTCTTCGCTTCAGTCAGGATTGCATCGACCTTTGCCATCAGCCTCGGCTCGTTCTTGTTCAACCCGACATGACACGCCGACTCGTGGATCACATACTTGAGCGCGGGTTTGTTGGACGCCGACGCCGGCAAAGTCGCCGCAATCTTGTTGGCCACGAAATCGCCCGTGCCCACCAACGGCACCTGACCCGCGAGGTAGGCGGAAATCATGCCGCTGTTGTCCTCGAAGCGCTTGATCGTGGTGGACGGCGGCACGCTCTTCGTGAGCATCAGGTCTTCGAACGTACCGCGAGCGACACCCACGATCTTCCCAGCCATGTCAGCCGGGCCGTCAATTTTTATATTCGCAGGACCGTACACGCTATTGTTATAAGGCGAATACGACTGCGAGAAGTCGATGACCTTGTCGCGCTCGGCATCGCGTCCAAGCGTTGAAATGACCAGATCGACCTTGTTCGTCTGCAGGTACGGAATCCGGTTTGCGCTCGTGACCGGCACCAGTTCCAGCTTGGCGCCAAGTTTCTTCGCAAGCAGCCCGGACACGTCGATATCAAGCCCTTCCAGTTGCATGCTCGGACCGACCGATCCGAACGGCGCGAAATCCTGCGGCACGGCGACGCGTAGCACACCGCGCTTCGCGATGTCATCCAGTGCTTCCGCGTGGGCCGGCGTCAGACGTGCAAGCGCGCTGAGCGCGACTAAACCTAGCGTCATCAACAGCTTCGAAGTTTTCATGTTTCCCCTGAAACGTGGTGTGGTCTGGTTGCTTCAATCGTTTTTAACGTACCGGAGGAAGGCGAAAGCGCCTGGCTCGCGACATCGCAAAGTCTATTAGCAAGTCTTTTGTTTTCTAAACGATTCAAAATTCACAGACTGCGCAGATTCTCCTAAGCAGCGATTTCCAGCGCCCAAGCGTGCACGAAATTTCGCATCAATCGATGCTAAAATTGATGCATCAATTGACCGGAGGTTTTCATGCGCACCACCATTTCCCTCGATGACGATTTGATCGCCAAGGCCCAGGCCTATACGGGACTGGAGGAAAAAACGGCGCTTGTGCGCGAAGCGCTCAAGGCATTGATCCAGCGTGAAGCCGCGAAACGACTCGCGAATCTTGGTGGTAGCCAACCGGGTATCAAGGGGGCGCCGCGTCGCCGGCAGGATGTCGAATGATTCTCGTCGACACGTCAGTCTGGATCGACCACATCAACGCATCGGACCCTGTGCTCGTTAGCCTGCTTGCCGAGGAGCGTGTGCTGGCGCATCCCTACGTGAATGGAGAAATATCGCTCGGCAGTCTGCGCGACCGTGATCTCGTGCTTGGCGCATTGTGCGATCTGCCGCAGGCTCCGACCGCAACGCCAGAGGAGACGTTTTATCTGATAGAACGCGAAGGTTTATTCAATCGTGGAATCGGATATGTTGACACGTCGCTGTTAGCATCCGCGCGTCTATATCCCGGCGCTACCATCTGGACGCGCGACAAGCGATTGAAGAAAGTTGCAGATGAACTTAACCTGGGTGCAATGCTCGGGTATTAACGGCCTGGAAATAAAGGTCGTCCTTACTGAGCCATGGAGTCTGGTCGGGATTTCCGGAGACGGTTTTTTATATGCTGAAATTTCAGCCGTCTTGCCTTTACGATTAAACCATGAATCCGGATTGCTCTTTCGACGGATGTGTCTTGTTGCTGCGCATCACCTTCGAAATTCCCGTCGCATACCCCCGATCGAATTATTTTTTAATATTTTCTCGGCACAGCAACCCAAAGGGATATTTTTCTGCATCCGGATTGCATTTTTTCCACCCTACACTGGGCGCTCGATAATGACGGTCCGACACTATGAGCGCCATAAAGTCCACCAGGTTCGATTTACTTGACGGCTTGCGAGGTGTGGCTGCAATCGCCGTCATGCTTCATCACTACACGCAGCACACCGGCTGGGACTGGTTCGGCGGGGCATGGGTCGCGGTCGACCTGTTCTTCGTGCTGTCCGGCTTCGTGATCGCCCATAGCTACAGCAAGAAGCTCCTGAATGGAATGTCGTTTCGCGAGTTCGCCTTCGTGCGGCTTGTCCGGCTGGCGCCCCTTTACCTGTTGGGGCTGGCGCTCGGCGTGTGCGCCGTGTTGCTCTCGATGGCAAAAACCGGCACGCCGCAAATATCGGGCACGCAGCTCGCGACAGCCACCGTGCTGGGCGCGGCCTGGCTGCCGTACTTCAACAATATCGGCTGGCCGTTTGGCACGGATTCAATCGTAGGGGCGACCTTTCCGTTGAACGATCCATCGTGGTCGCTATTCTTCGAGTTATTCGTCAACGTCGTTTTCGCCGCTTACCTGTACAAATTCCGCAAACTGCCGAATGCCAGATATTCGCTGCTTGCATTCATTGCGTTTATTGCCTGCACCGTAATCTTTCGGCAAATCAATCCGGGCTGGCGGGCGGAGAGTTTCCTGCTGGGATTCCCGCGCGTTATTGCCGAATTCTTTGCCGGTGTCTTCATCTTTTCGGCTGGGCTCCAGTTTAAAAAGCCGCACATCTTGTTCACCGCGGTGGTCACCATCGCAGCGCTGGCGTGCTTCGCGATTGGCAGTCCCAAGGTGGCATTCGTTAATTCCCTGACGCTCGTGCCTTTGTCGGTGGCGTTGCTGTGTTCCGTGTCTATAGAAGGCATCGGCAAGGGGATCTGCAAGGTGCTGGGCGAGCTCTCATATCCGCTCTATGTGATCCATTTCCCGATCTATCGCCTGGTGTTTGAGTCGTTCGATATCCGGGCGCTGAACCCTGTCGTGCAGACGCTGGTCGTGGCGGGCATCTCGATCGTGCTGGCCTTGCTGCTCGCGCGAGCGGACCAGGAGCTCAGGAGGAAGCTGACGAGTTTCATCAAGACCAAGACGTCGGCCGCCGCGGTCTGATCGAGCCGCCTTCAGGCATGGCAAAGATCGGCGGATTATTCAAAATCCGCTGAAAACGCGGTCCGGGCTAAACTTGCGGTTTCCGCCCACGGCATTCCAAAGCCATGACCGCCTCCCGTTTCAGCAATTCCGCGCGCTATTGGCGCTCGCCGCTCGTGCCCGGCGCGGAAATGCTCACGGCCGAGTATTACGACCATTCCTTCACGCCCCATTGGCACGACGCGTACACCGTTCCCGTTATTGAAGCGGGCGCAGAGCAGTACGACTATCGCGGATCGAATTTCGTGGCTGAAGCCGGCTCGGTGCCGGTCATCAATCCGGGCGAACTGCATACCGGCGCGCGGGCGGTGGATCTGGGCTGGCGGTATCGCGTGTTTTATCTGCCGGTCGATTTCGTGCAGTCTGTCGCCGACGAAGTGGCTGGCAGTGTCCAGCCAATGCCATGGTTCTCCGCCGATGTCATCCGCGACGCCGATCTCGCCCAACGTATACAGATCGCGCATCAAGCCATGGAAGCCAACCTGGATCCACTTGGAGCGGAGCATGCGTTGCTCGACGCGGTATCCACGCTGCTTGCGCGTCACGCCGGGCAACGGCCGCTGGTGCAGCGCATGCATCAGGACGCGGCGCGTGTGAATACGATGAAAGCCCGTCTGACCGATGACCTGACTGAGCCGTTATCGCTTGCCGAACTGGCGCAGACGGTGGGTCTCTCGACCTTCCATGCCGCGCGCCTGTTCACGCGCGAGACCGGGCTGGCTCCCCACGCGTGGCGCAACCAGATGCGCGTCAATCGCGCGCTCGATGCGTTGCGTGCGGGCGTTCCGGTCACGGACGTAGCGGCGGCGAGCGGATTCACGGACCAGAGCCATTTCACGCGGCACTTCAAAAAGACCTTCGGCGTGTCGCCTGGGCGCTGGCGTTAGCACACCACCCCGCGTCACACCGCGTCGGAGTCGATATGACCCGACCGCAAGAACGTACAAGCGTATGAACGCGGCGCGTCTTATCCTCGCTATCAACGGAGGAGACATTGAACTCAACGCATCAAGACCATCAGGCCCATCAGAGCCATCAGCCGGGTAATCTCGCTGAATTCGGCGCAGGCGCGCGCGACACCATTCCCATGATGGTCGGCGCCGCGCCATTTGGCGTGATCTTCGGCACGCTCGCCGCCACCGGTCCGCTGCATGCGTGGTCGGTACAGTTCATGTCGCTTGCGGTATTTGCCGGCTCGGCGCAGTTCATCGCGCTTGGGCTGATCGCCGGTCAAGCGAGTTTTGCGGTGGTCTGGGCAACCACGTTTATCGTCAACCTGCGCCATGTGCTGTACTCCGCGACGCTTGCGCCCTACGTCGCGCACTTGCCTGCGCGCTGGCGCTGGACGCTCGGCGCATTCATGACCGATGAAGTCTTTGCAGTCTCGTACGCGCATTACCAGCGCCGCGCACCGGGCGAAACCGGGCCGTATTACTTCCTGGGCTCGGGCGTTTCCATGTATGTGAACTGGCAGATATGGACCGTTGCCGGACTACTGTTCGGTTCAGCGTTTCCAGGTCTCCAGTCGAAGGGCCTCGACTTTGCGATGGTCGCCACGTTTATCGCGATCATCGTGCCGCAGCTTGTTGCGTTGCGTTTTGTGGCTGCTGCGCTGGCCGCCGGCGTGTTGTCGTTCGCGTGGAATGACTGGCCTTACAAGCTGGGTTTGCTTGCAGCAGTTGTGGTGGGCGCGGCGGTGGGCATGCTGCTGTCGATGCGTGCAAAAGAATCCACCAACTCCACCAACTCCATGCAACGCCCGGCACAACGTTCCAAGCAACGTCCTGCAGAAATGGAGCGCGTTAAATGAAATACGTTCTACTGATCCTGGGCATGGCGGTGATCACCTATGGCATCCGCTCTGCGGTTTTCGTATTCGGCGAGCGCTTGAGCTTTCCACCCATTGTGCGGATGGCGCTTAATTTCGTGCCGGTGACGGTGCTAACGGCGATCATCGTGCCGATGACGTTCGCACCGCACGGTGGTGCTGCCGAGCTCACGTGGCGCAATTCGCAATTGATCGCGGCGCTGGTGGCCGTCGTTGTGTGC
>NZ_JAQGMM010000397.1 GCF_028292365.1 Caballeronia sp. | reverse complement strand
GACCCATAGCCGGGCCATTGCCGCCGGATCTTCGGAAAAAATGGTCGCCTGGTCCATATCGCCTTGTTTGAGGCGTACGCACTGACCGTCTTTTAGATCGATGGCCGGAATGAGCAACATAGAAATAACGTTATCGGATAAGGGTTAATCGAACGGTTGCAAACCTGGCGCTCAGCGCCTTAGTTTTGCTTGCCGTCTCGCTAGTGTAGTACAAGTGATGCAAGCCTCGTTCGCTGCAAACGGCATAAGCCAAAACGTCAAACCATCCCAAAAAAACACGCTGCAAACCCGAACCTTACGGTTTCCAGTGTACGAAGTTTCGATACAGCCGCAAGCCCGCGTCGGCGCTCTTCTCAGGGTGAAACTGGGTCGCGAACAGATTGTCCCGGGCAATGGCCGAGGTAAACGGCGCGCCATAAAGGGTTTCGCCCGACGTATGCGCCGGATTGTCCGGAACGCCGTAGTAACTGTGCACGAAATAGAAAAACGATTCGTCGGGCACGCCGTCCCACAGCGGATGCCGCTGCGTCTGGCGTACGCGGTTCCAGCCCATCTGCGGGACTTTGAAACGGGAGCCGTCGTCCTGCAGCTGGCCTTCGAGCTCGAAGCGCACAACCTTGCCGGGTATCAAGCCAAGGCCGTTTGTTCCCTTCTCGCCCCCTTCCTCGCTCCAGTCGAACAGCATCTGCTCGCCAACACACACACCCAGCATGGGTTTGTCGCGCGCGGCTTCCATCACGGCTTCCTGCAAGCCCGACGCGCCGAGGTGCGCCATGCAATCGCGCATGGCGCCCTGTCCCGGCAGCACAATGCGCTCCGCCGCACGGATTGCTTCGGGCTGCTCGACGATCGCCACGTCCGCTTCGGGCGCGGCCTTGCGGAGCGCCTGATAGACAGAGCGCAGGTTGCCCATGCCGTAATCCACGATTGCTATCGAAGTTTTCATCGAAGTATTCAATTCAGCACGTTCCAGAACGCTATTTCAAAGAGGGCAGCAACGCCTTCAATCCATTGACGATAAATTCCACCGCCAGCGCCGACAGCATCAAACCCATCAGCCGCGTACCGATATTAATGCCCGTACGCCCGACCCAGCGCGCAATGGGCTCGGCGAGCATCAGCGCACCGAAACACAGTCCCGCCAGCACCGCCCCGATCATGACCAGCCCGATCCGCTCATACCAATGCACCACACTTGCAGAATAGACGATCACCGTGCTGATGGAACCCGGTCCCGTCAGCAGCGGAATGGCGAGCGGCACGACGGCGATGCTGTTTTTCATCTCGGCTTCGTGGCGTTCTTCCGGCGTTGAGCGCGTGTTGCCGACTTGCGCGTTCAACATGTTGATCGCCATGAGCAACATGATGATGCCGCCGCCCACTTGAAGAGAGCCGACCGAAATCCCGAAGAACGCGATGATCTGCTGTCCGAGCAACGCCGCCACGGCAATCACGCAGAAGACCGAAATGGACGCGATCCGGATCGTGCCAGCCTTTTCCGAGCTCGACATATCGGTCGTCAGGCTCAGGAAAAACGGGATCGCGCCGACCGGATTGATCAGCGCGAGCAACGAAATAAACGATTTGAGTAGATTCATCGCAGGCCGGCATGGCTCGTATCGACGCGGACAGCGCGGGCACGCGTGAAAGCACGCCCGATAGTTGCCGGTTCCGCGTTATTTAGAAGGCGCTTAAAGGCTGCCCTTGGTCGATGGAATCTGCCCTGCCGCACGCTCGTCCAGCTCAACAGCCATGCGCAACGCGCGGCCGAATGCCTTGAAGACGGTTTCCACCTGATGATGCGCGTTGATACCGCGCAAATTGTCGATGTGCAGCGTCACGCCCGCGTGATTCACGAAGCCGCGGAAGAATTCGATGGTGAGATCGACGTCGAACGTACCAATGCGAGCACGGGTGAACGGAACGTGAAATTCCAGTCCGGGCCGGCCCGAAAAATCGATCACGACGCGTGACAGCGCTTCGTCGAGCGGCACGTAGGAATGGCCGTATCGGCGAATGCCCTTGCGGTCGCCGATAGCCTTTGCCACCGCCTGACCCAGCGTGATACCCGTGTCTTCCACCGTATGGTGGTCGTCGATATGAAGGTCGCCATGCGCTTCGACTTCAAGGTCGAAGAGGCCGTGACGCGCGATCTGGTCGAGCATGTGGTCGAGAAACGGCACGCCGGTAGCGAGCTTTTGCTTGCCGGTGCCGTCCAGGTCGAGCTTCACACGGATCTGCGTTTCGCTGGTGTTGCGAACGACTTCCGCAATGCGCATGGTGTTTCCTTTGAGACTTTAAGAGATTTCAGTGCAGCGCGAGTTTCAGAGCCGCGATCATTTGCGCATTTTCTTCCGCCGATCCGACCGTCAAACGCACGCAATTTGCCAATAACGGATGCATTTTACTCACGTTTTTGATCAAAACCCGCGATGTCAGCAGGGTTTCGAAGACGGCTGCAGCATCGGGAACACGAACGAGCAGAAAGTTGCCGGCGCTGGGATAAACGGTCGCGCCGGGCAGCGCCTTCACGGCCTGTTCCAATCGCGAGCGCTCAATGCGAAGTTCGGTAGCCTGAGCATCGAGCACGTCCAGGTGATCGAGCATGAAATCCGCAGCGGCTTGCGTCAGCACATTGACGTTATACGGCGGGCGCACTTTATCGAATTCGGTCGTCCACGACGCCTTGCCCGCCAGATAACCCAGGCGAATACCCGCCAGACCGAGCTTCGACATCGTCCGCATGACAACGACGTTGTCGAAGTCAGCGGCCCGCGGCAGCCAACTTTGCTGCGCGAACGGTTGATACGCTTCATCGATGACAACCAGGCTATTCGATGCCGCCGCGATCACGCGTTCAATGTCCGCGTCGTCGTAAAGCGTGCCGGTCGGATTGTTCGGGTACGCGAGATACACCAGCGCCGGGTTGTGCGTTTCGATCGCGGCGATCAGCGCGTCGACATCGAGCGTGAAATCGTCGTTCAACGGCACGCCGATAAATTCAAGCCCCGCGAACTTCGCCGACATCGCGTACATCACGAAGCCGGGAACCGGCGCAACGACTGCAGCGCCAGGTTTCGCGCACGCCATCGACATCATGCTGATCAATTCATCTGAACCGTTGCCGAGCAGCAATTCGCACGCGGCAGGCACTTGCATAACGCGCTTGATCTTCTCGATCAACGCGGTCGGCCGGGGTTCGGGGTATCGGTTTAACGCGACGTCGGCCAGTCGTTCGCCCAACTGAGCAGCCAGTTTCGCCGGCAATCGATACGGATTTTCCATCGCGTCGAGCTTCACGAGGCCGGTTGAGTTCGGCACGGGATAACACGTCATCGCGAGGACGTCGGGGCGCAGAATGTCTTGTGGTCGTGTCATGGTATTGCCGGACGCGAAGCGCCGGACGTTGGGCGGCTCTAAGGCCGCCTCGATGTTTAACTCGGTTTGCGTCTTTACCTGATTACTGCGACGTATTTTTCATCCGGTATTCAGCGCTGCGCGCATGCGCCTGCAGACCTTCGCCATACGCCAGTTCGGCTGCTATCTCGCCAAGCGTCTGCGCGCCTTCTGCGCTGACTTCAATCACGCTCGAGCGCTTCATGAAGTCGTACACGCCCAGCGGCGACGAAAACCGCGCGGTACGCGACGTCGGTAGCACGTGATTCGGTCCGGCGCAGTAATCGCCGAGACTTTCGCTCGTGTAGCGGCCAAGAAAGATCGCTCCCGCGTGACGGATCTGCGCCGCCCAGTGATGCGGATCGAGCGCGGAAATCTCGAGATGTTCCGGCGCGATGTCGTTGGCGATCGCGCAGGCTTCGTTCATGTCGGCGACCTTGATCAGCGCACCGCGATCTTCGAGCGAGCGCTGGATCACATCGCGACGGGGCAAGGTGGGCAGCAATTCGTTGATCGCGTCTTCCACGCGCTGGATGAACGTGGCGTCGGGGCACAGCAAGATGGATTGCGCGAGTTCGTCGTGTTCGGCTTGCGAAAACAGGTCCATCGCGACCCAGCGCGGGTCCGTGGTGGCATCGCAAATAATCAGGATTTCCGACGGTCCCGCGATCATGTCGATACCCACGGTGCCGAACACGCGCCGTTTCGCCGATGCCACGTACGCGTTGCCCGGGCCGCAGATTTTATCGACAGCGGGAATGGATTGCGTGCCGTAGGCCAGCGCACCGATCGCCTGCGCGCCGCCGATGGTGAACACGCGATCCACGCCGCCCAGCAACGCGGCCGCGAGCACCAGCGGATTTTTCACGCCGTCCGGCGTGGGCACGACCATGACGATTTCCTTTACGCCGGCAACGCGCGCGGGAATCGCGTTCATCAACACCGACGACGGATACGCCGCCTTGCCGCCTGGCACGTAGATACCGGCGCGATCCAGCGGCGTGACTTTCTGGCCGAGCACCGTGCCGTCGGCTTCCGTGTACTGCCAGCTATGGCTCCCGCACTCAATCCGCTGTTTCTCGTGATAACCGCGCACCCGTGCCGCCGCCGCTTCCAGCGCGGCGCGACGTTTCGGAACGAGCCCTTCGAGCGCCGCTTCCAGTTCGGCCTGCGGCAATTCCAGCGACGCGACGTTCTCGGCCTTCAGACGGTCGAACTTGTTCGTGTAGTCCAGGACTGCGTCGTCGCCGCGCTTTTTGACATCGGCGAGAATCTGCGCGACCGAGCGCTCGATGGCTTCATCCTCGCTCGCCTCGAACGCGAGCACCGCGTGCAGCGCCGTGTGAAAACCGTTGGCGCTGGAATCGAGTTTGCGAATCTTGATAGACATGCTGGTATCCG
>NZ_JAQGMM010000383.1 GCF_028292365.1 Caballeronia sp. | reverse complement strand
CCGAGATCTTCACGCACCGCGTGGACTACGCGGATCTCTATTTCCAGTCCACGCGCAGCGAAGCGTGGAGCCTGGAAGAAGGCATCGTCAAATCGGGCAGCTTCAGCATCGATCAAGGTGTGGGCGTGCGCGCCGTGTCGGGTGACCGGACGGCGTTTGCGTATTCGGACGACTTGTCGGCGGAATCCATCCGTCAGGCGGCGGTCGCCACGCGCGCGATTGCGAAGGCAGGCGGCGGCAAGCACAAGATCAAATCGGCCAGTACGCTCACCGGCGTGTTCGGCCGCGATCTCTATCTGCCGTCCGATCCGCTCACGTCGCTCGACGCCACCGCGAAGGTGAAACTGCTCGAACGCGTCGAGAAAATGGCGCGTGGCCGCGATCCGCGCATCGTCCAGGTCATGGCGGGTCTCGCGGGCGAATACGATGTCGTGCTGGTCGCGCGTAGCGACGGCGCACTCGCCGCGGACATCCGGCCGCTGGTTCGCGTGTCCGTGACGGTGATCGCCGAAAAGGACGGACGTCGCGAAATGGGCAGCGGCGGCGGCGGCGGTCGTTACGACTACGCGTATTTCACCGACGAAATCCTCTCGCACTACGTCGATCAAGCCGTGCACGCGGCGCTCGTCAATCTTGATGCGCGTCCGGCGCCTGCCGGTGCAATGACCGTCGTGCTCGGACCGGGCTGGCCCGGCGTGCTGCTGCACGAAGCGATCGGCCACGGGCTGGAGGGCGACTTCAACCGCAAGGGTTCGTCGGCGTTTGCGGGGCGAATCGGTGAACGAGTAGCGGCGAAGGGCGTGACGGTTGTTGACGACGGCACGTTGCCTAACCGGCGAGGTTCGCTGAATATCGACGACGAAGGCAATCCTACGCAATGCACGACCTTGATCGAGGACGGCATTCTGAAGGGCTACATCCAGGATTCGCTGAATGCACGTTTGATGAAGATGCCGGTGACGGGCAACGCGCGGCGCGAGTCGTACGCCGCCCTGCCCATGCCCCGCATGACCAACACCTACATGCTCAACGGCGATAAAGATCCGGGTGAAATCCTGGCATCGGTGAAAAATGGCTTGTATGCGGTGAATTTCGGCGGCGGCCAGGTCGACATCACCAATGGCAAGTTCGTGTTCTCGGCGTCCGAGGCGTACATGATCGAGAACGGCAAGATCACGTATCCGGTGAAGGGTGCAACGCTGATTGGCAGCGGCCCGGAATCACTCAAGTACGTGACCATGATCGGCAACGACATGGCGCTCGACGGCGGCGTGGGCGTGTGCGGCAAGGAAGGCCAGAGCGTGCCGGTGGGCGTGGGTCAGCCGACGTTGCGGATCGAAAAGATGACGGTGGGCGGCACGGTTTGAGCGTGTAGTCCGCCGTTTGACTCGTGACTTTCCCGCGCCGCGCTTGATGAACCTTTCAAGCACGCCACGCGGGAAATCCGCATGAAATGCTCACGTTTAATGCGAAGTTTAGTGCTTCGGCGCGGATTGTCCGCATTTTAGCGGCTGACAACTTGCCAACTGCGCGTGTTAAGGTTATAAAGCCAGACGTTCAATTTTTACCAACGCGACCGAAACCATCATGTCCGCCAAGTTTTATTTTTACTTTTTTTGGCATCTCAAGCCGCTGGCGGATCGAGAGGGGTGAGTCGTTTGTGTAGAACCCAAGTTTCCCGAAAAACCGCCAGCGCAGCCTGGCGGTTTTTTTATGCCCACATTTTTTAACGACTTTTTGCCCTGTCCCTGATCTGTCGGACGTAACGACCGACAAACACAGCACGAAAAACGAGTTCCTGGAGAACCAGCATGCCCCCGCACAACACCGACGATGTCAGAATCCGCGAATTGAAAGAACTGACGCCCCCCGCTCACCTGATCCGTGAGTTCGCCTGCGCCGAGCCGGTTTCGAACCTCATCTATAACTCGCGCCAGTCGATGCATCGCATCCTGCACGGCATGGAGGACCGCCTGATCGTGATCGTCGGCCCGTGTTCGATCCACGACACCAAAGCGGCTTTGGAATACGCAGGCCGCCTGGTTGAGCAGCGCAAGCGCTTTGCTGGCGAGCTGGAAATCGTGATGCGGGTGTATTTCGAAAAGCCCCGTACGACGGTCGGCTGGAAGGGTCTGATCAACGACCCGTACATGGACAACAGCTTCAAGATCAACGACGGCCTGCGGACCGCGCGCGAATTGCTGCTGCGTATCAACGAGCTGGGTCTGCCGGCGGGCACCGAATACCTCGACATGATTAGTCCGCAGTACATCGCTGACCTGATTTCCTGGGGCGCGATTGGTGCGCGGACGACGGAATCGCAAGTGCATCGCGAACTGGCGTCGGGGTTGTCCTGTCCGGTCGGCTTCAAGAACGGCACGGATGGCAACGTGAAGATTGCTGTGGACGCTATCAAGGCAGCGTCGCAGCCGCACCATTTCCTCTCAGTGACGAAGGGCGGCCATTCGGCCATCGTTTCAACGGCCGGCAACGAGGACTGCCACATCATCCTGCGCGGCGGAAAAGCGCCGAACTACGACGCAGAAAGTGTGAACGCCGCATGCAACGACATAAGCAAGGCCGGACTGGCCGCGCGTCTGATGATCGATGCAAGCCATGCGAACAGTTCGAAGAAACACGAGAACCAGATCCCGGTTTGCGCCGATATCGGCCGGCAGATTGCGGGTGGCGACGAGCGGATCATCGGCGTGATGGTGGAGTCGAATCTGGTCGCCGGACGGCAGGATCTGAAGGAAGGTTGCGAGCTGACTTACGGACAGAGCGTCACCGATGCGTGCATCGGCTGGGAAGATAGCTTGAGCGTGCTGGAAGGGCTGTCGGACGCAGTGAAGCAACGGCGCGTGGCGCGCGGCAACGGGAACTGATTGGCCTAAAGCGCGGGTTAAAAAAGGCCGCCAATCTGGCGGCCCTCTCTTCGAAACGCAAACGCGCTACGCCATCTCGCCGGAACCGTAAATCTCGGTACGCACCCGTGCCTTCGATACCCCCGCCGCCATCAGCGCGTCCTGCTGCGCACGCATGAAGGGCACGGGGCCGCAGAGATAATAGTCGGCGTCCGGAAGCACGGTTTTATCGGCGATCCTCGCAAAATCCAGCCGTCCCGCGAAATCGAAATCCGTTCCCGCGCGGTCATCGGCGTGAGTGTTCTCATAGAACACCGTACGGGACACGTTCGGATGTTTTGCAACAATCGTATCCAGCCAACGACCGAACGCGTGCGTGCGGCCGTTCCGGCAAGCGTGGACAAACGATATCTGTCGCGAACTGTCCTGCGCGGTCAGCGATGCGAGCATCGACACCATCGGCGTAATACCTACGCCACCGCTGATCAATACAACAGGCGTCGTCTTGTTCCGGTCGAGCGTGAACTCGCCCATCGGCGCGCTGACTTCAACTATCCCGCCGACTTCCATGACATCGTGCATGAGATTGGACACGTACCCGGCCGGCGTATCCTGCGGCTGTTCGCGCTTCACCGAAATGCGCAACCACTGGCCGTTCGGGGCGTCGGAAAGCGTGTATTGACGGGGCTGGTCAACGCCAATCTCCTTCACGAACCGCTTCACGCTGATGTACTGGCCAGGTTCAAAATGACAGACCGGACCGCCATCGGATGGTTTCAGATAAAACGATGTGATCTCGTCGCTTTCCTGTTCTCGCCGAAACACCACGAACGGCCGGAAACCGCTCCACGCGGCTTGGGCATAAAGCTGTTTTTCCGCCCCGATAAAAATCTCCGCGAGTTGCGCGTAAGCAGCGCGCCAGGCGTCAAGCGTGGGTTCATCGACAGCATCGCCCAGGACTTCGGATACAGCCGCCAGCAGATTTTCACCGACGATCGGATATTGCTCCGGCCGGATATTCAGGCTCGCGTGCTTGTGCGCGATATGCGTGACGGCTGAACTGAGCGCACCGAGGTTATCGATATTCGCGGCATACGCGTACACCGCCCGCGCCAACGCCTGCGGCTGACTGGAACTTTGTTGATGCGCCTGGTTGAACACGTTTTTCAACTCGGGATGGTTGATAAACAACCGCTTGTAAAAGTGTGTGGTGATGGTCGCGCCATGTTCGGCGAGCACGGGGGCGGTGGCTTTTACCCGGGCAATCTGGTCGGCGGTCAAGGCTGTCATTCATGGGCTCCTTTAAAGATGCATTTATAATACATCTTTAAAGAGAGTCGAGATCGCGCGTTTTGTCGCAGGGGTTTAAGACGATGCTGATCGTGGTGTCCGGCAGCACCGCAATTCACGCCGAACACGCCCTACTCTTTTAGACCTTCCGTTCGTGATTCCACAACACGTCCGTTCCGCCATCGGCGCGATTCAACACGCGCGCGAGCACAAACAGCAAATCGGATAACCGGTTCACATACTGCCGCGGCGCCGCATTGATCTTGTCCACGCGGCCGAGCGCAACAATCGACCGCTCCGCGCGCCGGCACACCGTCCGACCGACATGCGCGAGCGAGGCCGCGCGCGATCCACCCGGCAGGATGAACTCCTTGAGCGGTGGCAAAGTGGCGTTGTACTCCGCGATCCATTCATCGATACGAGCAAGATGCGACTTCTCGATCATCGAATGGCCGGGAATGCAGAGCTCGCCGCCAAGATCGAAGAGATCGTGCTGGATCGCTGATAAAGCGGCGCGCACGTCGTCCGGAAGCGGTTCGCAAAGCAGCACGCCAAGCTGCGAATTCAGTTCATCGACATCGCCAATAGCCGCGATCCGCGCGTCGTCCTTTTGCACACGGCTGCCATCGCCAAGGCCGGTCGTGCCGTCGTCGCCAGTGCGCGTCGATATCTTGCTCAGGCGATTGCCCATGATGTTCTCCAGGTGGCGCAGGACGCCGGTCAGCGTCCGCGCTCATTATAGGCACCGTGCGGGCCTCGGCTCGAGGCAGGCTCAATACGGCCTATCGGCGTAAAATGACA
>NZ_JAQGMM010000367.1 GCF_028292365.1 Caballeronia sp. | reverse complement strand
TGCCGCCGGTGGCGCCGCTGGTACTGCCGGTGCCGGTGCCCGACGAAGGTGTGGAAGTCGCTGCGAGCGGATGGGCAAGACCCGCCGCTGACAGTAGCGAGACGGCGGCCTGATCGGGCATGCCATTAGCATCGATAGCGCCCGCTCGCGCCAGCGCGTCGAGATCGCTGTCAACACCTGCTTGTCCAACAATAAACGGCGTCGTCAGAAACGCCGACGCCGTCAGCGTGAGAGCGTAGCGCTGTTGCAGATTGGTGACGACCGCCGATTGTGCGGCCAGCACATTGGCCTGGTTTCCCAGAGCTTGCTGAAACTGTGCGTTATTCGGGAAGCCCGCAATCAGACTGGCTTCGTTGGTGCCAAGCTGGGAGGAGAGATAGACCAGCATCAACTCGGTCTCGGGCGTCGTATTAAAGGTGCCGCCGCCAAATGCCAGCGAATGCAGGCTTATGCCGCCAGCGTTCACGGTGATGACACAGGGAGGCGTCGCGTTGAAGGTGATGGCATAGTGCCCGCCACCGTCAGACAAGGCGGAGCCCGAACCCTGCGCGCAACTGAAGTTGACTGTCGCGCTGGCGAGTGCATTGCCGGTAGCGGCCGTGCCGGATAGGGTGACATTTGGCACAGCGTTTCCGCCGCCACAGTCGCCGAGGCCGATGCAGGAATTTCCGCCGCACGCCACGAGCGTTACAAGCGAAGCGACGCAAACAGCAGCCAGCGCCGGGCGAACAAAAAACGCATAACGAGTGTTCATGGTTGCCTGCCGTAATAGAGTCAGCCAGGACGATCGGTTTCACGCAAAAGGGCCCGGGCCACCTTCAATTTTAGCTCTCAAAGCACCAGGATACTTGCCGTCGACCGCGACGCATCCCGTGGGGGCGACTCCCCAACAAACTCGCTACCGGAAGCGCCTAAAGAAGCGACGAATGTCCGCCGTGAGGACTTCAGGTTCCTCCATTGCCGCGAAATGGCCACCACGCGGCATGTCGGTCCACTGCGCGACATCGAAAACTCGTTCCAGCCATTCGCGCGGCGGGTGATTAATCTCTTTCGGAAAATGTGCAAATCCCACCGGCGGCGTTACCCGTTGCCCAGCGGCGAAACGCATAGGCTGCAACCGATTTTCCCAGTACATTTGAATGGCTGAGCCAATGCTTTGTGTGTACCAGTAGAGCGATAAATTGGTGAGCAGTTCATCTTTCGAGAATTTACGCTCGATAACCCCGTCGCAATCGCTCCATGCACGAAACTTCTCCCCAATCCACGCCGCCAGCCCGGCCGGAGAGTCGTTAAGCGACGCAGCCAACGTCTGCGGCCTCGTACCGTGCATATGCGCATAACCGCCCTCTATCGCAGCCCATTCAGCTTTCTCTCGAAGGTAGTTTTGTTCCGCAGGAGTAACCGGCGAATTCGGGGCATCGACTGTGGGTTCGTACGAGCTCGGCAGAAAGTTGAGATGAACGCCATCGACCACCTGCGAGTGCCGCAGGGCGAGCCCGATCGACACTCCCGCTCCCAGGTCACCACCCTGAGCACCAAATCGTTCGTAGCCCAAACCTTTCATTAGCGATGCCCACAGATCGGCCACTTGAAACGCCGAAGTGCCGGGGGTGGCAGGCGCCGGCGAAAACCCAAAGCCCGGCAGTGAAGGAATAATGACGTCGAAGGCATCGCTCGGATCCCCACCGAATGCAGCAGGGTCGCACAACAGGTCAGCTAACGCGTGAAATTCGAAGAACGATCCCGGCCAACCGTGCGTGATAACCACCGGATACGGCCTGGGTCCAACGCCACGCCGATGAACGAAATGCACGCGCTGACCGTTCACGTCGGCCATGAATTGAGGTTGCTGGTTCAGACCGCGTTCAGCAGCACGCCAATCAAAACTCTCGGCCCAGTACGTCACCCATTCACGCAGCCATGTGGGCTCTGTGCCTTGTTGCCACGGCTCCGACGGCGTCATGGATGCCCACCGGGTCTCGCGCAAGCGCCGGCGTAAGTCGTCGATCTCGACGTCGGATACGGAAATCTGAAATGGCTCGATATGCATGGCACCTCCTCTGAAAGAGTGCAGTCATTCTCCACGATCTAACTTTAAAGGACAGCGCGCCCAATGGCTCAGTTAAATTGCGCAGCCCCATACGCATGGCTTGACACGTATATACCTCATGGAGTATATATTAGGCATGGAATCAACATTTGCGATCATCGCCGAGCCGAGCCGCCGCGCCATCCTGAGTCTGCTAGCAACGTCTGAGCGGTCCGTGGGTGATATCGAGGAAAATTTAAACCTCTCGCAACCCTCGGTTTCAAAGCATCTGCGGGTGCTTCGAGAGGCGGGGTTCGTGGAATCGCGCGTTGACGCGCAGCGGCGTTTATACCGGATCAAACCCGAACCGCTGATGGAGATCGACGCCTGGCTCGCACCGTTCCGCCAGTTCTGGTCGGTCCATGTCGACGCGCTGGAACGCCACCTTGATCAGATGGATCCTGTCCCGCGAAAAAAGGGTAAGAAACGATGAGCAACCGCGACCAATACATGCCGGGCCCGGCCGCCGGCGCCGAAGTCCGAAAGGATGGAAAGAAGTGGACACTTATTCTCGTGCGCGAGTTGCGCCATCCGCCGGAGAAAGTGTGGAAAGCGTTGACCGACCCGGCCAGTTTGCGTGAATGGGCACCGTTCGATGCCGACCGGAGTCTCGCGTCTGTTGGCCCCGTCAAGCTTTCAACAGTCGGAACGCCAACGCCGCAGATCTCGGCGTCGCAGGTCACGCGCGCCCAGAAGCCGAACCTGCTCGAGTATCGCTGGGGCGAAAACGACATGCGATGGCAACTTGAACCGCTCGGCGACGGCACGCGTCTTACGCTCTGGCACAACATCGATAGCGGCTTCATATCGATGGGCGCCGCCGGCTGGCACATCTGCCTAGATGTATTCGATCGGCTCGTGGCCGGCGATCCTATAGGGCGTATTGTTGGTGGCGAAGCAATGAAATTCGGTTGGCCGCGCTTGAACACCGAGTATGCGAAGCAATTTGATATCTGAATCGCAGAATGCGGCCAAGCGCCAAGATTTAAATGAAGAAGAGAACGGAATCATTAGGATGACAAAATGAAGAAATCTGATTCGGCCGAGGGCCAGTCGGCATCTGAGTTGATTGACAGAAAAATCACTGAGCTTGGAGACTGGCGCGGTGAGACGTTGAGCAGGATGCGCAAGCTCATCAAAGACGCAGACCCGGACGTCGTGGAGGAGTGGAAGTGGATGGGCACGCCCGTGTGGTCGCACGACGGGATCATCTGCACCGGTGAGTCGTACAAGTCGGTCGTGAAATTGACCTTCGCCAAGGGGGCTTCGTTGGCGGACCCGGCCAAGCTGTTCAACTCAAGCCTCGACGGGAACACAAGGCGCGCGATTGACATTCATGAGGGCGAGGAGGTCGAGTCGAAGGCGTTCAAGACGCTTATCGGCGCTGCTATCGACCTTAATACGTCGAGTGTAAAAGCTAAGGCCAAGCCAAAGCGCGCGAAATAGGCTACGGAATTCGTTCCCTCTTTCGACCGTGCAAGGTCTACGAGCAAGCCTCATCCCGCGGATCGAATTTGCCAGAATAGGCATTATAGGTCGCCGATACTAGCGCGGCTAAAACATCGCAACCTGACAGCGTGCGTAGAAGATGACGGCCTGATCATGAAAATCTGGCCGACCGATCGATCAATAAGTCAGGCCCAAGCTCACTGTCCAACCCTTGACGTGGGGGCCAAATAGACAGGCTGCTCCTACCCGCAGTCGTTTCGACTGTGCGTTGTCTCTTGAAAGGGGAAGTTCGAACCCGCCCCCGATGTTCGCTAAGGTTGAGAACCCGAGAGCGTTGCGATTGGGCCCAAAAAATCCGCCGTATCCCGCATTGACAACGTAACTCAACGGACGCGCAAATAGCTGGGCACCCGTCGGCCCCGTGTAAGCCGACTGGATCGACCAGGAACCGGCAGTTTCCCTGAATCGCAGTAAGGGATCCGATTCGTCAAAGCTGGAAACCCACGACCACGCAATATGCCCACGAATAGTCAGCGTCTGCTCTGGCGCTATGCTCGTCGTCCATTCGAGCGCGGCGTTCGGCGTGACCAGCCATGCATTTTCGTGCCAGTTGAACAGCGGCCCGTCAGTGACAGGTTTAAGGCTAGTGGCCGCGCCTGCGTACGAAGCGTCATTGAGCAACCTGGCCACGCTGAGGTCCAGGCCAGGCTCGAACGTTAATCCATAGCCCAGCTTGCTTTTCAGGAACAGGCCGCCGGTCGCGCTAAAGGCCGACCACTTGCTTGCGATGCTGCCTGCCGCGCCGTTCGGATCGTTGATCGTGAATTCGTCCTTTTCACGAAAGTAACCGCCGGACACCCGCCATCCAATACTGTTTCGATCCGAAAACGTGAGCAAATTACCCTCGTAGGGGATCCGGGTGACGGTGAGCGATTGCGGAACGACACCCTCTGAGATATTGAGGTGCGCGGAGCTGATGTCCGGGGTCGCGGTCAGGTTGAGAATCTGCGAATAGCCTGACCCAAGACGCGCGGCGCCAATGACGTCCCGGCTGGACTGGGCAATCACCGGCGCCGCGGTTGTGACGGCGAGAGGAAAGACAAGGAACCGGACCACAAGGATCGGCGCAATGCTTCGGTGGCTTCGGGCTGAAGATCGCATGCAGAGTTCTCTCCGTTTGGCGACTGGGTACCCGCCACGCAATCGCTGTACCGCACGCAAGCTCGGGGTGAATTCCTTGGGCCACTTATCGCAGTCGAGCCGTCTCCTGCTCGACGGTGCGGCACGTCAACTCAGGACGGGGAAAAGGTCCAACATTGAGAGTGCAACCGTCGTCTGGCGCAGGCTTTTCGCCCGCTGGTAAAGGTTCGAAACTGGCCGTATTCGGTCCGACGATAAAGCGCCGAAGTCGCCCCCAAACCGCCGATCAATTAACGGCTTCGACCGACCGACATTTACCTCGGTACAGCCCCTGGCA
>NZ_JAQGMM010000359.1 GCF_028292365.1 Caballeronia sp. | reverse complement strand
GGATTCGGATTTTCCAGAAGATCTACTTGATCGATAGTCAGGTCGGACGTGGGTATCGCCACGCACGGCAGAATCCAGCCGGTGGCCTTTTCGTCCGCACTCAGACCCGGCCAGTCGATCCGGTACTGCACAGCGCCATTGAGCAGATGGCACAGGCACGCGCGGCACGTGCCGTTGCGGCACGAACTCGACAGGCGCAGCCCGGCAAGCGCGGCAGCTTCAAGGATCGTGGTCTTTCCGGTTGACGCGAACGTCCGCTGCGAGGGCAGCAGCGTGATCGTAAAAGAGCGTGGAAGATCGGCGGCACTCATGATGCTCACTGCGCTTTGGTAATGGCTGCGCGACCGTGGGTCAGGTCGCGGATAGCATCGGCCGCCTGGTCGCGCACGGCAAGCGGCATCTGGATCGACAGGCATACGGTCATACCGTAGCCCGGCTCATCGAGTGCATGGCCTTCCTGTTCGACCCAGCGCCGCACACGCGCTTCATCGGCGTAATCCACTTCTACTTGCAGCACGCCGAGCGCCACGCGTTCTATGCGTTCGGCCAGTTGCATCGTGGTTGCAATCGCGTCCGTATACGCACGGACCAGGCCCCCGGCGCCGAGCTTGATGCCGCCGTAGTAGCGCACGACGGCGGCCAGCACGCCATCCACTTCGTGATGGCGCAGCACTTCCAGGATAGGCCGGCCGGCTGTGCCGGAAGGCTCACCATCGTCGGACATGCCGGATTCGCCACCCGCCAGCAGCGCCCAGCAGACATGCGTAGCGCCGGGATGCCGGGCGCGCAGCGCATCGAGTTCGAGCATCGCGGCCGCGCGATCGGCGACAGGAATCGCCAGCGCGATAAAACGGCTTTTGCGAATATCGATTTCGGCACTGACGGGGGCGGCGAGGGTGTAAGTGGGCAACTAAAGCTCAGGCTGTAAGAGGGACGACGAGAGGGTCGTGGTGCAACGCAATGGTAGGGTGAAAGCGGTGTCGCTGCGAACTATCCGGCGATGAACCGCATGCACCCTCTGGTATGGCTTATATGGCTCATTTCTGTGGAATCAGCGCGTTGTCTTCGCCGAGGGATCGTTGCATCAGCACCGTGTCCACCCATTGGCCGTGTTTATAGCCGACCTTGCGCAACACGCCGACATGTTCGAATCCAAGACGCGCATGCAGTGCGATCGACCCGGCGTTGCCGCTGTTGCCGATCACGGCCACGAGTTCGCGCCACGGCCCTGCGTCGCAACGTTCGATCAGCGCCGTCAGCAGCGCGAGACCCAGACCACGTCCACCGAAACCATCGGCGATATAAACCGAATCTTCAATCGTGTGCCTATACGCCGATCTGGGCCGATACGCAGTTGCGTACGTGTAGCCCACCACCACGCCATCCATTTCAGCTACGAGGTAGGGCAGTCCCGCACCGGTGATTGCCGCGTGCCGACTGCGCATCTCGTCGACGCCCGGTGGCGTTTCCTCGAAGGTCGCGAGCGCATGCAGCACGTAGTGGGCATAAATGCGGGTGATCGTTTCGAAATCGGTAGCGTTCGCGTCGCGGATCGTGAGAGCGCCGGTTTCGTGCAATGCCATCGAGTGCCTCCATGGTTCTCAAGTGTTAATCGGCCAATGACGCGGCAAATGGCGGCCAATGATGGCCAACGAGAAAGATCATCAACTGAAGGTCTGATTTTCTCACGACTATCGGACTCATCCGCCAATTCCAAGACGTCTGCGCACGCGTGCCAGAAAAGCATCGAGCCGGCGTGCGCCAGCCCACCAAAGCGGGCATTTCCTGGGCCGCGAAGCATTGAAGCCCGATGTATCCCGCCGCTAAACTGGGCCGTTTGCAGGGGCCATGCAAGAAAACAGGGATACGGTTGTCAGCCAAGCGGACACGATTTACGGCGCGAGCAACCGGACCTGTATCAACGGCGCTAACGGCGCTATAGGCGCGAGCCACCCAACCTTGACAAAATCGGGCACGACACAGATGTCATCAGGTGCCTCATTAAAAGCCATCACGCAGCGCGCATCCGGCGCAAAGGCGTCGCGAAATGAAAAGCGCACGATGAGCACGTTCAAACACGGCGGACGCGTGGCGTTCCTGGCAGGTATCGTGCTGATTGCGGCGTTGCTGCCAGGCGTGTTGTGCGTCCTGTTTGCGCCCGGCGTGGATGAACGCGTCGCCGCCGCACGGGAAGCCGCTGCGCTCGAAAGCTACGTTGTGCGCATGGTCGACACCGGTGCGATCCGCCTGATCGCCAACACGCCCGTCGTGGCCGCACCGTCCCGGCTATTTGCGCAGTTTCCGCTACCCGGATTCGCCACTGCGGCGATGCCTGCGAACCCCGCTAACCCCGCGAACGCCAATGCGCCGCGTCGGGGCTTCGAATCAGCAAGCGCTGCAAGCGCCGCGAACACATCGGACGCGACGTTTGCTGAACGGCTGCGTGCGCTGCCCTGGACCTGGCTGCTTGCGGGCATCGCGAGCGGCCTGACGCTTTCCGCCTGGCTCGGCCTCTTGATGGTGCGCCGCCTGTCGCCGCTCGGCCAGCTCAGCGACGCCGTGCGCCGGCATCAATTCATCGTTGCGTATCAACCGATCGTCGACCTCGCCACGCGGCGCTGTATTGGTGCAGAAGCGCTGGTGCGCTGGAAGCACCAGAATCGCATCGTGCGTCCCGATCATTTCATTCCGCTCGCGGAACATCGTGGCCTGATCCAGGCCATCACGGACCAGGTATTCGATACAGTCCTGCTCGAACTGGGCGAGTTCCTGCAGCGCTACAGCGAGCTGTACATATCGATCAACCTGAGCGCGCCGGACCTGACTTCGCGGCGGTTCCTGGAGCGCCTCACGCCCGCGCTTGCGGCGGCGAAGATCGCGCCGCGGCAGATCCGGATCGAGGCGACCGAGCGCTGTTTCCTCGATGCCGACGCCGCCAAGGAAGTGATCCAGGCGTTCCGCGATGCCGGGCATCCGGTGTATATCGACGACTTCGGGACGGGTTATTCAAGCCTCTCGCACTTGCAGAATTTCCAGGTGGACGCGCTGAAGATCGACAAGTCTTTCGTCGATACCGTCGGTCAGGACTCGGCATCCAGCAGCGTGGCGTCGCACATTATCGACATGGCGCTGACGCTGCATGTCCAGGTGGTTGCCGAGGGGATCGAGCGCGAGGAGCAGGCGTGTTATCTGCGCACGCGCGGCGCCCAATTCGGGCAAGGCTGGCTTTTTTCCGCGCCGCTGACAGCGCCGGATTTTATTCGCTATGTAGGGCGCGGTCTGGCGACGGTGTAGGCTTGCCTCATTTTCCACTTCGGGGCAATGACCATGACCATCACCAGGATGACCGATCCGGTCGCGACCACGTTTCTTAAAGACGTGCGCCATCCGCTGCTGGCGCTGCACCGTAGCATCCTCGACGAATTGCGTACCCGCCACGAAGCCGAATTCGGCGCGGTGTCGCCCGGCGAGTTCCTGCAGATCGTGATTAACGGCAGCGCTTACAAATGGCTTGGCCCGCTCTCCACCCTGATTGCTGCGCTCGACGACGTACTCGACGACGACAAAGCCACGCCCGACGGCCGTATTGACATGGCGCACGCGGTCACGGCCATGTTCGGCGCGAAGGATCGCAATGCTGCTTTCGACGCCCAATACTTGCCGTTGCTCCAGACCAGTCCCGAGATCGCGATCGCCAATGGCCGTGTCGCGCAGCAAGTGCGGGGCGTGACGCCGGCGCCTGCCGCAAAGGATTGACCCTTGGGGCCGCTGCCGGGCGAGGGCGTTTGTCCCTATGCCTGCTCGCCGGCGGGTTTCGGTAGAATCCGCAGCCATGATCGACATAGGGCGGGGTATCAGACTCATGAGACCCGTCAGACCCATCTTCCGGGGAGAATGCGTTGGAATCATCCGCACAAAATGCTGCATCGGCCGCCGCGCAAAACGCCGCGGTCAAACTCGTCGCCCGCGATATCCACAAGCGCTTCGGCGAGAACGAGGTGCTCAAGGGTGTGTCGCTCGCGGCTAACGCCGGCGATGTGATCAGCATCATCGGCTCGAGCGGTTCGGGCAAAAGTACCTTCCTGCGCTGCATCAACTTCCTCGAACGGCCGAACGCGGGCGAAATCATCGTCGACGGCGAGCCGGTGCGCACGAAAGCCGATCGCATGGGCAATCTCGAAGTCGCGGACCACAAGCAGTTGCAGCGCGTGCGCACGAAGCTCGCGATGGTGTTCCAGCATTTCAACTTGTGGGCGCATATGACCTCGATTGAAAACGTCATGGAAGCGCCAATGCACGTGCTGGGGTTATCGAAGAAGGAAGCGAGCGAACGCGCGCGCGAATGCCTGGAGAAGGTCGGGCTGGCGCCCAAGGTGGAGAAGCAGTATCCGTCGCATTTGTCGGGCGGGCAGCAGCAGCGCGTGGCCATTGCCCGCGCGCTCGCCATGCATCCCGACGTGATGCTCTTTGACGAACCCACCTCCGCGCTCGACCCCGAACTGGTGGGCGAAGTGCTCAAGGTCATGCAGAAGCTGGCTGAAGAAGGCCGCACGATGATCGTCGTGACGCATGAGATGGGCTTTGCGCGCAATGTATCGAATCATGTGATGTTTCTGCACCAGGGCCGCACGGAAGAAGAGGGCGCGCCGGCTGAAGTGCTAAGCACGCCCAGGAGTGAACGGCTGAAGCAGTTCCTCTCCGGAAGTCTCAAGTAAGGCTGGTCTTGTCGGCGCGGTTACAAGGCCTTGGCGGGGCGATCGGCGCGATCGCTCCCTGGCCGGTTTTCAGCGACAAACCACGCGCCTAGGCCTTTCGGCTGACTTACAGGCGTCAATCCCCTGGAATACCATGAAACCTTGTCGCGTTCCCGCAAGACGCGCTGCCCGCGCGCGCCTACCATCTGGGAACGATGTGTAAGGTGGAACATAAGCTGAATACCCGAACAAGCAAAGGAGCGGTTCATGACGGATCTCAATGTAACGCGCGGTACGTTCGACGAAGTGATGGTGCCTCTTTTCTCCCCGGCGAATTTCGTGCCGGATCGCGGACTCGGTTCCCGCGTGTGGGATACGGAGGGTCGTGACTATGTCGATTTCGCCGGCGGTATCGCGGTGACGGCGCTGGGTCACGCGCATCCCGAACTGCTGAAAGTGCTCCACGATCAAGGTCAGAAGCTCTGGCATATCGGCAACGGCTATACCAACGAACCGGTGCTGCGGCTGGCGACTCGCCTCACCAACCTGACCTTCGCCGACCGTGCGTTCTTCGCCAATTCCGGCGCGGAAGCGAACGAAGCGGCGCTGAAACTCGCGCGCCGTTACGCTATCGACAACACCGGTCCGCAGAAAGTCGAAATCATCTCGTTCACGCAGTCATTCCACGGCCGGACGTTGTTCACCGTCAGCGTGGGCGGCCAGCCGAAATACGCCGAAGGTTTCGGCCCGACGCCGCAAGGCATCACGCATCTTCCCTATAACGACCTGGCCGCCGCCCGTGCCGCGATCGGACCGCAAACCTGCGCGGTGATCGTCGAGCCGGTGCAGGGCGAAGGCGGCGTGCTGCCTGCCGATCCCGCGTTCCTGCAGGGTCTGCGCGAGGCTTGCGATCAGCACGGCGCACTGCTGATTTTTGATGAGGTACAAACGGGCGTAGGCCGTACCGGCACGTTTTACGCGTACATGGGCTACGGTGTGACGCCGGACATCCTCACTACCGCCAAGGCGCTCGGCAACGGCTTCCCGATCGGCGCAATGCTGACCACCGACAAGATCGCCGCGCATTTCAAGGTCGGCGTTCACGGTACGACGTACGGTGGCAATCCGCTGGGCGCGGCTATCGCGGACAAGGTGGTTGAACTGATCAGCGACCCTGCCGTGCTAGAAGGCGTGCAGCAACGCAGCGCTGCGATCAAGGCGCATCTGAAGCGTATTGATGAGCGTTTCTCCGTGTTCAAGGAGATTCGCGGCAAGGGCCTCCTGATCGGCGCCGAACTCGCCGATGCCTACAAGGACCGCGCAAAGGACGTGCTCAACGCCGCCGCGAAACACGGCGTGATCATGCTGATCGCAGGGCCGAACGTGCTGCGCTTCGCGCCGTCGCTGATCATGCCCATGGCCGATCTCGACGAGGGTTTTGCGCGCATCGAAAAGGCCATCGCCGAGTTGGCGCATTGAGCGTGCGAGCTTCGGTCAATTCTTTCAATCAACGGAACCGCCGATGTTAATCGTCCGCCCCGCAAGACTCGCCGATCTCGACGCGCTCGAACGGATGGCGAATGCCGCGCATCCGGTGCTGCATTCGTTGCCGCGCGACCGCCGTGTGCTGGAAACGCGCGTTGCGCTCTCCGAAGATTCGTTTCGCGCGGAAGTCGAGTTTCCGGGCGAGGAGTTTTATCTGTTCGTGCTCGAAGAGACCACGACCGGCGCGTTGCTTGGCAGTTCGAGCATCGTGGCATCGGCGGGATATTCCGAACCGTTCTACGCGTTTCGCAATGACGCGCTGATCCACGCGTCGCGCGAGCTCAAGGTGAACCGCAAGATCCACGCGCTCACCATGTCGCATGAACTCACGGGCAAGAGCCGCCTGACGGGTTTCTATATTGACCCATCGGTGCGCGAAGCCACGCACGATGCCGCCGCGCATCTGCTTTCTCGCGCCCGCATGATGTACGTGGCCGCGAACCGCAAGCGTTTCTCCGACGACATTTTCTCGCTCATGCTCGGCGTCACCGATGAAGCGGGCGTATCGCCGTTCTGGGAAGCGGTCGGGCGGAAATTCTTTGGCCGCGATTTCGAGCAGGTCGAGCTTGAATCGGGCGGCCGCAGCCGTACGTTTATCGCAGAAGTGATGCCGAGTTATCCGCTCTACGTCCCGCTGTTGCCGCCTGAAGCACAGCGCGTGCTGGGCGAACCGGACGATGGTGCATTGCTCGCGTATGACATCCATCTTGAGGAAGGTTTCGAGCCGGACCGTTTCGTCGATATCTTCGATGCCGGCCCGGTTCTGACCGTCGCGGTGGAACGCAGCGCGTCCGTGCTGGCGAATGAAGTTCGCGCCGTGCGGACCGCGCAGGACGACACGGGCACGTCGGGCACGCCGTACCTGATTGCCGCTGGCGGCGCACACGCGTTTCGCTGTGCTTTGGTCAATCTGCCGTCCTCGCGCGCGACCGGTGCGCCGCTGTCTGCGGAACTGTGCGAGATTTTAAGCGTGAAAAATTCCGATACGGTGCGTTGTGTGCCGCTTCATCAGGCTTCGGGAGAATTGCAATGATCGTTGTCCGCTGCGTGCAGCCTGGAGATGTCGACGCGCTCGTCGCGCTCGCGCACGAGACCGGACCGGGACTCACCACCTTCAAGCCGGATCGCGATGCGCTGACCGCGCGCGTTGAACGTGCACGACGCACGCTAGCCGATGAGGCCGAAGCCTTCGAAGCGGGGTATCTGTTCGCGATGGAAGACACGGCCACCGGCGATATTGCGGGCGTGTGCGGTATTGAAACGGAAGTCGGGCTGGAGCAACCGTTTTATAACTATCGTGTGTCGACGGTCGTGCATGCCAGCCGCGACCTGGGCGTGTGGACCAAGATGTCGCTGCTCAACATCTCGCACGATCTCACCGGTTACGCGGAAGTCTGCTCACTGTTCTTAAGTCCGCGATATCGCACGGCCGGCGTGGGCGGTTTGCTGTCGCGCTCGCGCTTCATGTTTATCGCGCAATTTCGCGAGCGCTTCCCGGAGCGTCTGTGTGCCGAACTGCGCGGCCACTTCGATGAAAGCGGCGCGTCGCCATTCTGGCAGGCAGTGGGATCGCACTTTTACCAGATCGATTTCAACGCTGCCGACTATCTCAGCTCGCACGGCAAGAAGTCATTCCTCGCCGAGTTGATGCCGCGATACCCCGTCTATCTCGCGATGCTGCCGGAAGACGCGCAAGCGGCGGTCGGGTTGACGCATCGCGACACCATGCCTGCACGCAAGATGCTTGAAACGGAAGGGCTGCGTTATGAAAATCACGTCGATATCTTCGACGCCGGTCCGGTGCTCGAATGCCACGTAGCCGACTTGCGCACGGTGCGCGAGAGCGTGCTGGTGACGGTGCGCATTGGTGAGCGTGCAGAGCACGGTGAGGCTCGCAGCCTGGTATCGAATACGTCGCTGGATGACTTCCGCTGTGGCGCGACGTTTGGCGTGCCCGAGGACGGCAGCTTTTTGCTGACGCCGGAAGAAGCCGCTGCGCTGCGCGTGCAAGCCGGCGATACGGTGCGTGTACTCGCGTCGCAACCACGCGTGAAGCAAGCAACGAAGGACGCAACGAAGCAAGCAAGTTAAGGACAAGGATCATGACGAAGATTTCGACTCAATTGTTTATAGACGGCACGTGGACCGAGGGCACGGGCGCTCCGTTCGCGTCGCGTAATCCGGGTAGTGGCAACGTGGTGTGGGAAGGCGCGAGCGCGTCGGCTGAGGACGTTGAGCAAGCGGTTCTTTCAGCGCGACGCGCGTTCGCTTCGTGGTCCGCGTTGACGCTGGACGAACGCATAGCAATCACTCGGCGTTTCGCGGCGCTGCTGACGGAGCACAAGGAAACGCTGGCTCATACCATTGGCCTCGAGACTGGCAAGCCATTGTGGGAAGCGCGGACCGAAGTCGCGACGATGGCCGCGAAAGTCGATATCTCCGTCAAGTCATACCACGAACGCACCGGCGAGAAGCGCCAGGAAATGGCCGACGGCATAGCAGTACTTCGGCATCGTCCGCACGGCGTTGTGGCGGTGTTTGGGCCGTACAACTTCCCGGGACATTTGCCGAACGGGCATATTGTCCCGGCGTTGATTGCGGGGAATACGGTTGTGTTCAAGCCATCGGAATTCGCGCCCGGTGTGGCCGCGCTGACGGTGGATTTGTGGGCGCAGGCCGGCTTGCCTGGCGGTGTGCTGAATCTGGTGCAAGGCGAGAAGGACACCGGCATTGCGCTGGCGAATCATCGGCAGATCGACGGTTTGTTCTTTACCGGTAGCTCGGATACCGGCACGTTGCTGCATCGGCAATTCGGTGGCCGCCCGGAGATCGTGCTCGCGCTGGAAATGGGTGGCAACAATCCGCTGGTCGTGGCTCAAGTTGAGGACATCGATGCCGCAGTGCATCACACGATCCAGTCGGCGTACTTGTCGGCCGGGCAGCGCTGCACGTGCGCGCGTCGGTTGTTCGTTCCCGATAACGCATTCGGCGAGCGGTTCACCGAGCGCCTGATTGACGTGACAACGAAGATTAAAACAGGTGCCTTCGATGCCGACCCGCAACCGTTCATGGGCGCCGTGATCTCGGCGCGCGCGGCCGCGAAGCTCGTGCAGGCGCAGACGCGGTTGATCGAAGCGGGCGGAAAGCCGTTGCTTGAAATGACGCAACGTTCTGCACAGCTCGGCTTTGTCACGCCCGCGATCATCGACGTGACGAATGCGCGCAACGTCCCCGACGAAGAACACTTTGGCCCGATGCTGCAACTCACGCGCTACAGCAGCTTTGATCAGGCAATAGAGCGCGCCAACGACACCGCCTTCGGTTTATCCGCAGGCCTGTTAGCCGACGACGAAGCCGCGTGGACCCAGTTCCAGCACACCATTCGCGCTGGCATTGTGAACTGGAACCGGCCAACTAACGGCGCGTCTTCAGCGGCGCCGTTCGGTGGCATCGGCCGTTCCGGCAACCAGCGCCCGAGCGCGTTTTACGCAGCGGACTACTGCTCGTATCCTATGGCGTCCGTCGAAAGCACCCAGTTGCACATGCCCGCGAGTGTCTCGCCCGGCCTTCAGTTCTGAGGAACCACGATGCAAGCATTCGAAGCGAACTTCGACGGGCTGGTCGGCCCGACGCACAACTACGCGGGGCTGTCGTTCGGCAATGTCGCGTCACGCAGCAACGAGAAATCGGCCGCCAATCCGAAGGCTGCGGCGAAGCAAGGTTTGCGCAAGATGAAGCAACTGGCCGACCTTGGGTTTCACCAAGGTGTGTTGCCGCCGCTGGAACGGCCATCGCTCAAGTTGCTGCGTAGCCTGGGTTTCACCGGCGACGACGCTACGGTAGTCGAACGCGCTGCGCGAGAAGCGCCGGAGTTGCTGGCCGCCGCGAGTTCCGCTTCGGCGATGTGGACCGCAAACGCGGCGACGGTGAGCCCATCGGCGGATACGAACGATGGCCGCGTGCATTTCACGCCGGCCAATCTCAGCACGAAGTTGCATCGTGCGATCGAGCATGAAGAAACGCGCCGTTCGCTCTCGGCCATCTTCTCCGATGAGAAGCATTTCAAGATTCATCACGCATTGCCGGGCACGCCCGCGCTGGGCGATGAAGGCGCGGCAAACCACACGCGGTTTTGCAACGAGTACGGCGAGAAGGGCGTGGAGTTTTTTGTCTACGGGCGCAGCGAATACGCTCAGGGTTCGGCGGAACCGAAGCGTTTTCCCGCACGCCAAACGCTTGAAGCGAGCCGTGCGGTCGCTCGCCTTCACGGACTATCGGACGACGCCACCGTGTTCGCGCAACAACTTCCTGATGTGATCGATGCAGGCGTGTTTCATAACGACGTGATTGCCGTGGGCAACCGCAACACGTTGTTCTGTCACCAACGCGCGTTCCTGGATCAGGCTGGCGTGTACGACCAGCTTCGCGCGAAACTTGAAACGCACGGCGGTGCGTTCACCGCTATCGAAGTCCCGGAAGACGAAGTCAGCGTGGCCGATGCCGTCTCGTCGTATCTGTTCAACAGCCAGTTGCTGACGCGCCCCGATGGCCGGCAGGTGCTGGTTGTACCGCAGGAGTGCCGCGAAAACGAACGTGTCGCCAAGTACCTTGATTCGTTGAATGCACGGTCCACGTCCATTGACGACGTCCTCGTCTTCGATCTTCGCGAGAGCATGAAGAACGGCGGTGGTCCTGCGTGCTTGCGCCTGCGCGTAGTGCTCAACGATACGGAGCGGGGCGTAGTTAACCCCGGCGTGTGGATGAACGACACATTGTTCTCGCAACTCGATACCTGGATCGACACGTACTATCGAGACCGCATTGCACCTGGCGATCTCGCCGACCTGAAACTCCTCGATGAATCACGCACAGCGCTTGATGCGTTGACCGGCATCCTCAAGCTGGGTGCTATCTATGACTTCCAGCGCTGAGCCGGCCATGTTCGCGAACTTTCTCGACTTTGTGCTCGATGGAAAAAAACCAGCGCTGACGGAAGGCACGTTGCCAAGCGGCGTGAAGTGGACGTGGCTCGGCGACGGCATCGTTCGCTTTGAACCACAGAACGCGGTGCTGCAAAGTGTGGTGGCATCGGCGGGGATTCATGGCGATGAAACCGCGCCGATCGAAATTTTGTCGACGCTCGTCGCGGATATCGCAAGCGGCAAGACAGCGTTGAAGAGCCGCGTGCTGGTGATCTTTGGCAACATCGACGCGATGCGTGCGTCCTGCCGGTATCGCGATGACGATCTCAACCGGCTGTTCAATGGCCGCTATCTTGAGCTCGCGGCGAGTCATGAATCGCCGCGAGCAGCCGAACTTGAGAATGTTACTCGGGCGTTCTTCGCCGAAGCCGACTCAACCCACGCGAAGTGGCACATCGATATGCACACGGCCATCCGCCCATCAGTGTTCGAGCAGTTTGCGTTGCTGCCGTACACAGGTGAGCCGTTGTCACGCGCGATGTTCGACTGGTTGCAGGACGCGGGGTTGTCGGCGGTATTGCTGCACAAGGAGAAGTCGAACACGTTCACGCATTTCACGGCAGAACAATGTGGGGCGCTCGCATGCACGCTGGAGCTTGGCAAGGTGCGGGCATTCGGGCACAACGACCTGTCGCGCTTTGCGGCTTCAGACGCCGCGTTGCGGCGGCTGATCGCGGGACTTGCGCCGATTGCACCATCCGACCAGACATTGAAGGTGTTCACCGTCGTGGGACAAATCAACAAACAGAGCGAGGCGTTCAAGCTGCACGTGGCCGGCGATGTCGCGAACTTCACGCCGTTCGCGCGCGGCATGGTGCTCGCCGAGGATGGCGATTACACGTACGAAGTGCTGCGCGACGAGGAGCGCATCGTATTTCCAAATCCAACGGTCAAGCCGGGATTGAGAGCGGGGCTCATGGTCATCGACACGACTCGGGAAACATTCGACTCGTTATGAACTGCTCTGCTTGCCGGTGGGCAGCACGACCACGGTACACGTCGTCCCCGCAGCCAGCACGACATCCTCTGGCACCTCGTCGATATGAATCCGCACCGGCACGCGTTGCGCGAGCCGGACCCAGTTGAACGTGGGGTTGACATCGGCGAGCAGTTCGCGGCTCTGCGGATTGTCGCGATCGTAGATGCCGCGCGAAATACTCTGTACATGGCCCTTCAACACGCCTCCGCTCATGAGCCGCATCTCCGCCTGATCGCCAATACGCACACGCGGCAGCTTCGTTTCCTCGAAATATCCGTAGACCCAGAACGAATGACTATCGACGATAGCGAGCTTCGCTGCGCCCGTCGTCGCGTAGTCACCGCGATGCACGTTCAGGTTCGTCACGTAGCCGTCCACCGGCGCAAACACCTTCGTGCGTGCCAGATTGAGCTCGGCGGCCTCGAGCGCTGCCTGCGCTTGCTGCAAGTTCGCAGCGGCGCCGTACGCGGCCTGGCTTGCGTTATCGCGCGATTCCTTCGACACCACTTCGTTGTCGAGATCCGCCCGGCGAGCGGCGTCGTCGCGACGCATGCGTAGATCCGCCTGGCGGGCGGCGACGGTAGCCTGCGCCTGTTCGACGGCGATCTTGTAATGCGACGGATCGATCTCCATCAGCAGATCGCCCTTGTGGACGAGCTGGTTATCGGCGACCGGCATGGTCACGACCGCGCCGGAGACATCGGGCGCGACGTTGATCACATCCGCGCGCACGCGCCCGTCGCGGGTCCACGGCTGGTCCATGTAATGCACCCACAGCACGCGCCCGATCAAGATGGCCGCGCCGAAAATGAGCGCGGTCATGAAGAGGCCGAAAATTTTCCTGATGATCATGATGCGGTTTTAGTCCTTCAATA
>NZ_JAQGMM010000357.1 GCF_028292365.1 Caballeronia sp. | reverse complement strand
CGGATAGAGCGCGTAGCTCTGGAACACCATCGCGATGTCGCGGTCCTTCGGCAGGTCGTTCGTCACGTCGTGATCGCCGATGTGAATGCTGCCCGCGCTCGGCACGTCGAGGCCGGCGATCATCGACAGCAGCGTCGATTTGCCGCAGCCCGAAGGCCCGACGAGGATCAGGAATTCGCCCTCTTCGATCTCGATGTCGATACCTTTGAGGATCTCGACCGCGCCGAAGCTCTTGCGGACATTGCGGATGGAAAGTGCGCCCATGTTCTTGTCGTTATCCCTTGACCGCGCCCGAGGTGAGGCCGCGCACGAAGTGCCTGCCCGCGAGCACGTAGATCGCCAGTGTCGGCAGCGCGGCGATCATCGCGGCGGCCATGTCGACGTTGTATTCCTTGACCGAACTCGAGGTGTTCGCCATGTTGTTGAGGCCCACCGTGATCGGCTTTGCGTCGCCGGCCGAGAACACGACGCCGAACAGGAAGTCGTTCCATATCTGCGTGAATTGCCAAATCAGGCACACCATGAAAATAGGCAGCGATACAGGCAGCAGGATCTTCGTGAAGATGGTGAAGAAACCCGCACCGTCAATACGCGCCGCCTTCACCAACTCAGCCGGAATGCTCACGTAGAAGTTGCGGAAGAACATGGTGGTGAACGCAATCCCGTAAACCACGTGCACGAGCACAAGTCCGGTCGTGGTGTTAGCCAATCCCAACATGCCTTGCAAACGCGCCATCGGCAAAAGGATGGCCTGGAAGGGGATGAAACAGCCCACCAGCAACATGGTGAACACGGCGTCCGCGCCACGGAAACGCCAGTGCGTGAGCACGTAACCGTTGAACGCGCCGACTATCGACGAGATCAGTACGGCCGGGATCACCATGCGCACGGAGTTCATGAAGAACGGTTCCATGCCGTCGCAACGCACGCCGGTACACGATTGCGACCACGCCTTGACCCACGGCGCGAACGTGAAGTTCGTCGGCGGCGTGAGCAGGTTGCCGGTGCGCAACTGGTCGAGATCCTTGAAGGACGTCGAGAGCATCACGTAGATCGGGAACAGGAAGTACAGGGCAAACAGAACCAGCGCCGCATAGATGACGGCGCGGCTGATCGTCATCTTAGATTCCATTGCGCGTGCTCCTCGATTCCAGATACATGAGCGGCACCAGTACGGCGACCACGGTGGCGAGCATCATCATCGACGAAGCGGCGCCCAAGCCGAGTTGCCCGCGATTGAACGAAAACGTGTACATGAACATGGCCGGCAGCGACGACGACGTGCCCGGACCACCCGCGGTCAACGCAACCACGAGGTCAAAGGTCTTGATGGTGATGTGGCAGAGAATCAGCAGCACGGAGAAAAACACCGGCCGCATGCTCGGAATCACGATACTGCGATAGATCCGCGGCAACGAAGCGCCGTCCATCTGCGCGGCTTTGAAGATTTCCGCATCCACGCCACGCAAACCGGCAAGGAACAAGGCCATGACAAATCCGGTGGATTGCCACACGGCGGCGATCACCACGCAGAAGATCGCCTTGTCCGGGTTGCCGAGCCAGTCGAACGAAAAGCTGGTCCAGCCCCAGTCGTGGAAAATCTTTTCCAGCCCGAGGCCCGGATTCAGGATCCATTGCCACGCGGTACCCGTCACGATGAACGACAGCGCCATCGGATAGAGAAAAATCGCGCGCAATGCGCCTTCGTTGCGGATCTTCTGGTCGAGCAGGATGGCCAGGAACAGCCCGAGCCCGACGCAGATCCCGATGAACGGAATGCCGAACCAGCCAAGGTTAGCGGCGGACGTCCACCAGACGTCGTTTGAGAACAGTTCGGTGTAGCGCTGGAAGCCGGTGAATTCATAACGCGGCATCAATCGCGAATTCGTCAGCGAAAGCCAGCCGGTAATAAGGATAAAGCCGTACACGAACACCAGTGCAATCAGCACGCTCGGCGCGAGTACCAGCTTCGGAATATATGTGTCGGCAAGCGCCGCCAAAGGCGACGTGCGGCGGGGCGGGGTGCGCGACGTCTTGCTCGCGATACCGCTAGGGGAGGCAGCCACTTCTCGACTCCTGGAAATTTGCCGGCAAGAGTCTCAGGCCGGAACAGGGATACAGCAGTTTTTACGCCAACTCATGCTTGGGATTTTCTCGGGCGCGCAGCCGGTTAAAAGCTGCGCGCCCGGTTTTACTGAGTCAAATGCTTACTTCGTCTTGGCGGCATTCGCCAGAGCGGCAACTGCGCTCTTCGAATCCTGCGTCGAGTTCATGAACTTCGTCACGACGTCAGTGATCGCGCCTGCTGTTGCGTCACCTTGCGCCATGCCGTGAGCCAGCGACGGCACATACCCGCCTGCCTTGATGGCCGTTTGTTCATCAGCGTACGACTGCTTGCCGCAGGCGTCGAACTTGGCCATCGAGACACCCAGGCGAACCGGGATCGAGCCCTTGTACAGGCTGAACTGTTCCTGGAATGCCGGCGACATGATGGTCTTCGCAAGCGCCAGTTGTCCCGGCGTCGCTTCCTTCGAACCCTTCTGCTGGAAGAACACGAACGAGTCGACGTTGAACGTGTACTGCTTGGAGGTGCCCGGCACCGGTGCGCAGACATAGTCCGTGCCGGCGGTCTTGTTCGCGCCCGCGAACTCGCCCTTGGCCCAGTCGCCCATGAACTGCATGCCGGCCTTGCCGTTGATGACCATGGCGGTAGCCAGGTTCCAGTCGCGGCCGGTGCGGCCGTTATCGAAATACGTTTCGATCTTGCGAACCGTGTCGAACACGCCAACCATCTGGTCCGACGTCAGCGTCTTCTGGTCCAGGTCGACAATCGCCTTCTTGTAGAAGTCCGCGCCTTGCGACAGCACGACGTCTTCCCACAAGGTCAGGTCTTGCCACGGCTGGCCGCCTGCTGCCACCGGCGTAATACCCTGGGCCTTCATCTTGTCAGCCAGTTCGAAGAATTCCGGCCATGTGGTCGGAACCTTGCCGCCTGCCTTGTCCAGCGCTGCCTTGTTGATCCACAGCCAGTTCACGCGGTGCACCGAGAACGGCGCGGCAACGTAGTGACCATCGGCGTGCATGATCTTGTCGATTTCCGGCGGCAGGTTCTTCTTCCAGTCACCAGCCACTGAATCGATTGGCACGAGCACGCCTTGTTCAGCCCATTCCTGAATCAGCGGACCCTTGATCTGTGCTGCCGTCGGGGCGTTGCCCGAGATGACCTGGGTCTTGAGCGCCGTCATGGCCGCTGCACCCGCGCCGCCTGCGACAGCGAAGTCCTTCCAGGTGTAGCCTTGCTTGGTCATGTCATCTTTCAACACGCCTACGGCCTTCGACTCACCACCGGAAGTCCACCAGTGCAGTACCGACACGGATTCAGCTGCCTGAACCGCTTGCGCCGACACGCCGCACAACAGACCTGCGGCGCCGAGCGCGCCGATGAGCTTGCGAAATTTCATTGTTTATCTCCTCCGAACACCTGAACAAAAAACGATTGGCCCCTGATGCCGCCAGGAAGCGATGGCTGGAACATGAACAAACTGAAGTGGCCGGTTATCGGCGGTGTCGGCGGGAAAAGCAAAGCATTGTCCAGGGCAAGGAACCTTGGGCACGCCAGCCTGGCCGGCAGACCGAACCACGGCCGCACGGCTCTCAAGAGATGAGTGTGTCGAATCGCAACTGTGTCTCCTCTTTTGATTTTTGCCCGTTCACACTGGCGTTCGGCCAGCGCGGCGTGCGTCCGGGGTTTTGCATCAACGTGGTTTTTGCCCCTTGTCGAGCCGTTGCCTATCTGGCAAAAGCGTCATCGGCTCAGGTCTATTACCATGCAACTAGACGTGAATCTCCGGGAAAACACGCATGTTCTGATTGACTAAGTGTTTTTTTCCGGGATCACGTTACCCCTTGATTTGAATTGTAGTTAAACTACAATTCAGTGTCAAAAAAAATTTTATCGGACTACGGTCCTCCAGAACCCCAGCGGAGACACATGCAAAACGACTCGAATTTCACCTTTGTTCTGTTCGGCGGAACTGGCGATCTTTCGATGCGCAAGATCCTCCCGGCGTTGTTCGAAGCGCACCGGGGCGGGATGCTCGCTGAAGGCGGCAAGATTGTCGCGGTGGCGCGCGCCGCCGAAGATCGCGAGGCGTATCTGAAATGGGTCGACGAACACGTCAAGCCGCACGTGTCGAAGAATGGTGTCGACGAAACCGTGTGGAAGGGTTTCCTGGCGCGCTTCGTCTACGTTCGTCTCGACCTCGGCAAGCCGGAAGACTTCAAGCTGCTGCGCGATGCGGTGAACGAGCTCGGCGGCACGCGGGTGTTCTACCTGGCCACGGGCCCGTCGCTGTTCGTGCCGATCTGCCGTGCGCTCGCCGATGTCGGCCTGAACGAAAATGCGCGGATCGTGCTGGAAAAGCCGTTGGGCTACGACCTGAAGTCGTCGCAGGCGATTAATGACGCGGTCGGCGAGATTTTCGCGGAAGAGCAGATCTACCGGATCGACCACTATCTCGGTAAGGAGCCGGTGCAGAACCTGCTCGCGCTGCGCTTCGGCAACGCACTGTTCGAACCGTTGTGGCGTCGCGAATGGGTGGAAAGCATTCAGATCACGATTGCGGAAGAGCTTGGCGTGGAGGCGCGCGGCGATTTCTACGACAACACCGGCGCATTGCGCGACATGGTGCAGAACCACTTGCTGCAACTGCTTTCCATTGTGACGATGGAACCGCCGCATTCCATGGATTCGGACTCCGTACGGGACGAAAAGCTGCGCGTGCTGCGCGCGCTCAAACCCGTCGATCCGCGCGACATCAGCAAGGTCGCCGTGCGTGGGCAATATCATGCGGGCGTGATCAAGGGAACGTCGGTGCCGGGGTACGCTACCGAAAAGGGCGTGCGGCCGGATAGCAGTACCGAGACATTTGTTGCGTTGAAGGTGGAAATCGAAAACTGGCGCTGGGCTGGCGTGCCGTTTTTCCTGCGCACCGGCAAGCGGCTCGCGGACCGGACGGCGGAGATTGTGGTGAATTTCCGGCCTGTGCCGCATTCGGCGCTCGGTGCTAACGCGTTACGCGCGGGTGCGAACCGGTTAGTGATTCGCTTGCAGCCGAACGAAACCATTCGTCTGTACTGCCTTGCGAAACAGCCGGGCGAAGGCATGAATCTCGCAAGCGTTCACCTGGATCTCGCGTTCGACAAGTTCTTCAAGGAAGGGCAGATGGAGGCGTATCAGCGCCTGCTGCTCGACGTGATCAACGGACGTCTCGCGTTGTTCGTGCGGCGTGACGAGCAGGAAGCGGCGTGGCGTTACGTGGAGCCGATCCTGGATGAATGGGCGGCCTCGACGAAACCGCCGAAGCCTTATGCTTCAGGCACTTGGGGCCCGGCGGCAGCAAGCGCGATGCTGGCGCAACACGGAACGTGCTGGCTGGAAGAAGAGAATTAACGCAGAGAATTAAGTTTGAGAATCAAGACCGTTGTAATGGGTCGGTGGAACGTGTTCTAAGACGTACGTGCTGTAGACATGTTGCAATTAAAGCCGAGACAAATCCCGTTGCGCGATGCTGAAAGTGGTTCTGGCGTTGTCGCAACGGGCGAAATGAAACCAAAACAAGGCAGCATGGAGGAGCAGTGATCGAGCTTCATACTTTTGATGAGCCAGGCGCCCAATCCGACGCTTTGGCAGAAGCGGTAGGCGACGCGCTTACTGCAACGCTCGCGGCTCGCGGAGCGGCGTCGGCTGATGCTGCTGTGGCTGGAAATCCCACCCAACACGCAACGCTTGCCGTATCTGGCGGCACGAGCCCGAAGCCGTTCTTGCAAACGCTTTCGACCCGTGCGCTCGACTGGGCGCATATTAATGTCACCCTGGTCGATGACCGTTGGGTCCCGGAGACGGATGGCGCAAGCAATGCGCGCCTCGCGCGTGAAACGCTGCTGCAGAACGCAGCGAGCGGTGCGCATTTCCTGCCGCTGGTGGACACCGCCCGGCCGCTGGATGCGCACATTGCCGATTTGAATGGCGATCCACAGCGCCGGGTGCCTGACGTGGCCGTGCTTGGCATGGGCGAGGACGGCCATACGGCGTCCATTTTCGCCGATGCCCCCGAGTGGGACTTCGCCATATCGACGACGGACCGGTTCATCTCGGTTCATCCGGGCAGTGCACCGCACGCGCGGGTGTCGTTGTCCATGTCCGCGCTCAAGGACGTCAAGCAGCTTTATCTGTTCATTAGTGGCCAGAAGAAGCTAGATGTACTAAACGCTGCGCTTGCCGCACCGCAAAAGAACGCCATCTCCACGTTGGCAAATGCTCAGGGAGTCAGGCTCGATGTCTACTGGTGTGCAAAGTAAGGCCGTAACGGTAGCGGCCGGAAGTCAGCACGCCGACGGACCCAGGCTTTTGGCCGATGTTGGCGGCACGAACGCGCGGTTTGCGCTCGAAAGCGCACCGGGCGTGATTGGCGAAATACGTGTGTACCCTGGCCGCGACTATCCGGGTATTGCTGAGGCCATGCAGCAGTATCTGAAGGACATCAAGGTGAGCCGCGTCAACCACGCGGCTGTGGCGATTGCGAATCCGGTGGATGGCGACCACGTCTCCATGACGAATCACGACTGGAGCTTTTCGATCGAGGCCACGCGCCGCGCATTGGGCTTCGACACGCTTTTGGTCGTGAACGATTTTACTGCGCTTGCGATGGCGTTGCCCGGCCTGACCGATGCGCAGCGAGTGCAAGTGGGCGGCGGAGCGCGCCGGCAGAACAGTGTGATTGGCTTGCTTGGGCCGGGTACGGGCCTGGGCGTGTCCGGCCTGATTCCCGCCGATGACCGATGGATTGCGCTTGGCAGCGAAGGTGGTCATGCGACTTTTGCACCGTCGAACGAGCGCGAAGATTTGGTCATGCGTTTTGCGCGCACAAAATTCTCGCATGTGTCGTTCGAACGCGTGGCGGCGGGACCGGGTTTGTTGCTGATTTATCAAGCGCTTGCCGAACGCGACGGCGTGAGCGTGCCGGACGATCTCGAGTCGGCCAGCATTACGCAGCGCGCACATGATGGCGAGGCGCTTGCGCTAGAAGCCGTGAATTGTTTCTGCGGCATTCTCGGGACGTTTGCCGGGAATATTGCGGTGACGCTGGGCGCGCTGGGCGGGATTTTTATCGGCGGCGGGGTGGTGCTGAAGCTGGGCGAGTTGTTCACGAAGTCGCCGTTTCGCGAGCGGTTCGAAGCGAAGGGGCGGTTTCAACAGTATTTGTCGAGCGTGCCCACGTTCATCATCACGGCGGAATATCCGGCGTTTCTTGGGGTATCGGCAATCTTGTCGGAGCAGTTGTCGAATCGCGCGAACGGCGGCTCGTCCGCGGTGTTCGAGCGGATTCGCCAGATGCGCGATGCGTTGACACCGGCCGAGCGCCGCGTGGCTGATCTTGCGCTGAACCATCCGCGTTCGATCATCAATGATCCGATCATCGATATTGCGCGCAAGGCCGATGTCAGCCAGCCGACCGTGATTCGTTTCTGCCGGTCGCTGGGTTGCCAGGGGTTATCCGATTTCAAGTTGAAGCTGGCGACGGGGCTGACCGGTACGATTCCGGTGAGTCACAGTCAGGTTCATCTGGGCGACACCGCCACGGATTTTGGCGCGAAGGTGCTGGACAACACGGTGTCGGCGATCTTGCAACTGCGGGAGCATTTGAATTTCGATCATGTGGAACGCGCGATCGATATCTTGAATGGTGCGCGGCGGATTGAGTTCTACGGGCTGGGCAATTCGAACATCGTGGCGCAGGACGCGCATTACAAGTTCTTCCGGTTCGGCATCCCGACTATTGCTTATGGCGATTTGTACATGCAGGCGGCGTCGGCGGCGTTGTTGGGCAAGGGCGATGTGATTGTGGCGGTATCGAAGTCGGGGCGTGCGCCGGAGTTGTTGCGCGTGCTTGAGATTGCGATGCAGCAGGGTGCGACGGTGGTGGCGATCACTTCGAGCAATACGCCGTTGGCCAAGCGTGCGACGGTGGCGTTGGAGACTGATCACATTGAGATACGTGAATCGCAGATGTCGATGATCTCGCGCATTTTGCACCTTGTGATGATCGACATTCTTGCGGTTGGCGTGGCGATTCGTCGAGCGGTGCCGAACGCGGGTGCTGACGTGAGCGAAGCGATGACGAAGGTAAGAGAGGCCGGCGATGACGACACGGGCGCGGTGCTTGACTGGCTGAGCCACGGCGCGGCGGGGATAGCACGGGACTAGCGGTAGTGGTGCTTGTGACGTGACGCGCTAGATTGAGCGCTGTAGTAAGAAGCCGCCGATGCGAGGTTCGTATCGGCGGCTTTTGCGTTTGGGGGAGGGATGCGACGAGGCTGCGAGGGCCGTGCAGGTCCGTAGGAAACGTGTGCTTGCCCGAGAGCGTATGGGGCGAAGCGTGTTCATGTCAGGATTCGCGAGAAGGAGGGTTTCACACATCGGTGGCTCTGGCGAGCACCGTGCTTTTGGGGCACCTATGAATCAAAACTGCACGCTGTGGACACTTAGGGTAGAGCGGTGAAAGCGTTTTCTTTGCTTCGTTTCTTTTTCGCTTTGGAAAAAGAAATGACGCGCCGCCACGCGCAGTGGCTAATAGTGATAAAGAAAACATCTAACGCACGCAGACCACTGACACCGAAAGCAGCAACCCGGCAATGACTCAGACCGCTAAGCCA
>NZ_JAQGMM010000314.1 GCF_028292365.1 Caballeronia sp. | reverse complement strand
TCAAATCGACCAGTGAACTCGGCCCGTCGCAATGGATCGCTTGGGCGACTCGCCCGGACGATATACGCCTGAACAAGGCGATCAGCGACGAAATCATCGCAATGAAGAAATCAGGCGAACTCGCACGCCTGCAAAAGGCCAATCTCGGCGTGAGCTTCGATACGCCGACGTCCAACTTCATTCCCCAGCAGTAAACGCGAGCAGGCCGAATCAAATGACAGATCAAGTTCAGACTCTCACCGTCAAGGCGGGACATGGCCGTACCTTCGAAGTGAAGGCCGGCCAACAATTGACGATCAAGGATGTCGAGGGCCAGCAGGCCGCCGATTTCGTCGCGGTCGTCGCCTCCAACCATACCGAGAAGCTGTCGCCGACCCACACGCGTCGTCAGCTTCGCACGCTGTTTTTCAATGTCGGCGATGCGCTGTATTCGTCGTTGGGACGGCCTTTGTTGCGGGTCGTCGAGGACACTGTCGGTGTTCACGACGCCAACGTACCCGCGTGCGACGACACGCGTTTCACGGTCGATTTCAACGTGATCGGGCATCGCAACTGTCTCGACAACATGCATGCGGGCCTCGCGCTGTACGGACTGTCGCCGTTCGACGTGCCTGAGCCGTTCAATCTGTTTCAGAACGGCCCGGTCACCGCCGACTGCCGGATGCAGGTCACCGATCCAACCAGCAAGCCGGGCGACCACATCACCTTCGATGTACTCGAAGACCTGGTGTGCGCGGTGTCGTCGTGTCCGCAGGACATCATTCCCGGCAATGGCCTGAAGGTCACCGACATCGCCATCTCCATCCTGCCCGCGACGCCCGTCGCCGCCTGAACGGACTCAACCATGCTGCTTCTCAAAGAACCGCCCTCACGCGCCGCGCTGCCGCCGCAAACCATCGCCGTGCCTGCCGGCGAAAGCCGTGCCATCGAAGTCAAGGCCGGCCAGATCCTGCGCATCGAAGCGAAAGAACCCGGTGCGGTCGCGTCGATGTTCGGCTTCAGCCGCATCAACGACGACGTCTACATGTCGGTCCATCACACGCGCGTCTTCAGCAATTCGTACGTGTTGCAGGCTGGCATGCGAATCGTCAGCAACCGTCGTCGTGCGATCATGGTGCTCGGCAAGGATTCGAGCGGCAAGCACGACTTGTTGCTGCCGGCATCCACCACCGCGTATCTCGCTGAACAAGGTTACGTCGGACAGACCGGTTGCATCGAATCGGTCGGCGCATTGATCGACACGCTCGGCATCAAGCCCCCAAAATTGCCCGATCCGATCAACCTGTTCATGCACGTCGCATTGCATCAGGACGGCCGTATCGAACCGCTGCCGAACACGACGCGCGCCGGCGATTTCATCGCGTGCCGCGTCGTGACGGATATGGTGTTCATCGTGTCGGCGTGTTGCACCGGGATTGCGGGTAATGACACACCCGGTGCGCTCGAACTCTCGAGCGCAGAAGAACTCGACGAACTCTGATTCCGGGAAGACGGCGCAATGGGCTTCGACCCGCAAGTGATCCATAGCCTGCCGACGTTGATCGACGGTTGGTTGCTGACCGTGGAACTGACGCTGCTCGGCGCGACTGGCAGCGTCGTGTCCGGCCATCTCGCACTGGCGATGCAACTGACGCGTATCGCGCCAATGCGCTGGGCCGCTCGCCTCTACATCAGCTTCATGCGGGGCACGCCGGCGCTCGTGCAACTGTTCATGCTGTTCTTCGCGTTACCGCTGATCGGTCTGGGCGGTCGCCCGATGCTGGCGGCCGCACTGACGCTCGGTCTGAACAGCGGCGCGTACACGGCGGAAATCCTGCGCGGCAATCTGCGGGTTGTCACGGCTGGTCAGTATGAAGCGGCGATTGCGCTCGGCATGGCGCCGTGGCGCATCGCGTTGCGAATTGCGTTGCCGCAGATGCTGAAAGCGAGCTTACCCGCGCTCATCAACGAATTCACGATCCTGCTGAAGACCACGCCACTGGCGTCGGTCGTGGCTGTCACCGAACTCACTTATGCGGGACAAATGGTGATCGCGCGCACCTACACGTCGACGCAAGTGATGTTGCTCGTCAGCGTCGGCTATCTGGCGGTCGCGCTTCCCGTCATCTACGCCGCGCGACGCATTCAGCGTAATCCGCGCCTATCGCGCGCCTCACGCCTCGCAACCGGAGTCACACGATGACGTTCGACCTCGGCGTTCTGTCAGGTCATGGACCCGAACTCGTGCAAGGACTCGGCGGCACGATCTGGCTCTGTACGGCCGGCGCGGCGATGTCGGGCGTGCTCGGTGTGTTGCTGACCATCGGCCAGCGCCGCGGCGCGCCGTGGCTCGTCGCGCTGATTCGCGGCTATACGGCGTTGACGCTTGGTTTGCCCTTGCTCGTATTACTTTACGTGACGTTCTTCGTCTTGCCGGATTTCGGCGTGCTGTTGCCAGCTCCGCTGGTCGGCACCGTAACGCTCGCGATCTATTACGCCCCGTACGTCGCGGAAGTGATTCAGGCCGCCGTCGCCGCCGTGCCTGCGGGCACCGTCGAAGCGGGTGTCGCCATCGGCATGTCGCCGGCGAAAATCGCACGACGCATCGTCGCGCCGCAAGCGCTGCCGCTGTTACTTCCCACGTTGACCGGCCTGTTGATCGGTCTGGTCAAGGATTCCGCGCTGCTGTCCGTGATCTCGGTTCATGAGTTCATGTTCGCCGCGAAAGCCGTTGTGTCCGACACCTACGCGCCACTCGAAGTCTATTTCGTCGTCGCGATGGTCTACTGGGCCGCGACGTCCGTCATCCATCTCTCGACCCGTCATTGGGAACGCCGCCTCGGGCGCGCCCAACGGGTCGCCCTGCCCCGGTGAACAGCATGAACCTGTCCGGCAACACGACGCCCGTTGCGTTGAAGGCGAGCGGCATCGTCAAGTCGTTTGGTCCGAATCGCATCCTGGACGGCGTCGACCTGACAGTCGCGCGTGGCGAAACGGTCTGCGTACTCGGACCGTCCGGCTCCGGAAAATCGACCCTGCTGCGCTGCCTGAACTGGCTTTCTCCGCCCGACGAGGGCGCGGTCTGGATCGGCGACGAGCGGGTCGGTTTGCGTGAAAACGCGAATGGCTCGACCGGCCCACGTCCCGACCGCGAGATACGCGCGCAGCGCAGCCGGATCGGCATGGTGTTTCAGAGCTTCAATCTGTGGCCGCACATGACGGTGCTCGAAAACGTGATGGAAGGCCTGCGGTCGGTCAAGCGAATGAACCGCCTTGCCGCAAGCGACCTCGCGGTCGAAGCGCTGCGGCAAGTGGGGTTGAGTGGCAAGCACACAGCGATGCCCGCGAACCTGTCCGGCGGACAGCAGCAACGCGTGGGCATCGCGCGCACACTGGCGATGGCACCGGAAGTGATCCTCTTCGACGAGCCGACCAGCGCGCTCGACCCGGAACTGGTCGGCGAAGTACTCGCGGTGATGCGTGGTCTCGCCGCGAACGATACGACGATGATCGTCGTCACGCATGAGATCGGCTTCGCGCGTGATGTCGCCGATCGCGTGATCTTTATGGACGGCGGACGCATCGTCGAACAGGGGCCGCCTGCACAGGTACTCGATGCACCGTCGTCTCCCCGTCTCCAGCAATTTCTCTACCGCTTCAACCCGGAATCCAAAAGCTCATGAGCTACACGAATCAACCCACAGCGACCGTTCCCGCCGGCCACGGCAAAGCCGTTCGACTGAAAGCAGGCCAGGCCGTGCGCGTCATCAATACGCATGGCACCCAGGTGGTGGATTGCTGGGCCTGGAATGCGTACGACCTGAACGAATACATGTGCATGGAAACCACGCGCGTGTGGAACCAGCGGCTCAACCCGATCGTCGGCGACAGCTTCGTGACCAATCAACGTCATCCGGTGCTGACCGTAGTCGAGGATACGACGCCTGGTGTTCACGACACCTTCATGGCGGCCTGCGATCGCAAACGCTATGAACTGCTCGGGGTGCGCGGCTATCACCGCAACTGTTGCGACAACATGTTCGAAGGCATGTTCGAACTCGGCGTCACGCCGCCGCGCCAGAACCTCGCGTCCTTCAACATCTTCATGAATATTCGCGTGCAGCCCGACGGCATCACGCTCCATACCTTGCCCACCGTAACGAAGCCCGGCGAGTACATCACGTTGCGCGCGGAAATGGATTGTTTCGTCGCATTTTCCGCCTGCCCGCAAGACATCGTCAAGATCCAGGGGCAAGGCGACAACACGCCAAAGCCCGTAGAAATTGCAGTGCTCGACAACTTCGAGTCGGATCTGCAAGGCACGCAATCCTGGGTGCCGGTCGCCTGAGCGTTCCAGTCCATTAACTGATCACTTCGCGTAAAGAAACATGGCACTAACCGCTTTCGATCCCGACGCACCCGCCTTTACACGCACGGGTATCAACCTCGCGGACCCGCGACTCGGTGCGCAGGCTGTATTCACTAGCGACGATTTTTTTGCACCGATGACGCGCATGCTTGACCCGCAACCGGCCATCTTCATTCCCGGCAAATACGACGACAACGGCAAATGGATGGACGGTTGGGAATCGCGCCGCAAGCGCGAGACTGGCCACGATTTCTGCATCGTCAAACTGGGCGTGGCGGGCGAATTGATGGGCGTTGATATTGACACGAGTCATTTCACCGGCAACTTTCCGCCGGCTGCATCGATCGACGCGTGCCGTTGCGACGACGATATTCCGCCCGCCGAGGCGCGATGGACTGAAGTGCTGCTCGCGACCGCGCTCAACGGCAACGCACATCATTATCACGCGATCGATCCGGCCACTCGTGGAATTTATACTCACGTGCGCCTCAATATCTATCCGGACGGCGGCGTAGCCCGTTTGCGCGTGTACGGCCGGCCGCGCCGGGAACTCGCGCCACGCGCCGAACTTGATCTCGCGTCCGCGATGAACGGTGCGCGAGTCGTCGCCGCGAACAACCAGCATTACGGTGCAGCGTCGAACCTGCTGCTGCCGACACGCGCGGCTAACATGGGCGAAGGCTGGGAAACCCGGCGACGCCGCGAACCAGGCTGCGACTGGTGCATCATCGAATTGGCGACGCCCGGTGAAATCAGTCAGGTCAACGTTGACACCGCGCATTTCAAGGGGAATTTTGCGGACCGATGCTCGCTACAAGGCGCGTTCGTCAGCGCGGGAACGGACGAGTCCCTGATTACGCAATCGATGTTCTGGCCGGTATTGCTCGACGAGCAGAAGCTGCAGATGGACAGGGTTCATACCTTTGCGCCGACCCGAAGCATGTCTGTCACGCATGTGCGCTTCAACATATTGCCGGATGGTGGCGTCTCGCGGCTGAGTCTGATGGGTCGTACCTTGACTTGATCCAAAGCAAGCCTTCACCCGCATTAATCCGCAGTCTACTCAAGACAACTCACGACTCATGCTTAGCGATCGAGTGGCCGCTTTACTCGATCGTGTGTAACCTCGACATCGCTTTCCCTACTTCTGGCGAAGTGCGGCCGGGATGAGCAGCGAGACGCTTTTTCCTGCGCTCGATCCATTGACCGATCCGCGTAGGGCAGAAGTCGTTCAGGGTTGTTCGACGCCTGTCAGCAAGCGTTACCGGCGCGGAACTGCGCGTGGTCGACGCCGTTGCTAAAAGCCAGTGCGTTCAGCTGTGCAACGCAAGGATGCGCTTCAGCTCCAGTCGTCCATATCGTGCTTGATGGTGTGCCGGTTGGCGATAAGCGTGTCGACGCTCGGCTCGTTGTTCATCGCCCGGTGAATGGCGAGTTTGGTCGCCTCGTAGTTCGTGCGGTACATGTCCTTCTTGTCGAGGTTCGTCTCCGTGGCGCAACGCGGATCGATCCACACGAGACTGATGATGCATAGCTCGTTGGCCTGGTCTTTCGGCAAGATGCCCTCGATCAGGCAATCGACTATTGCATCCGCCGTCGCCGACTGCACGACGCCACCGAATAGCTCGATGGTGGTCATGTCCCTGAGCGTCACCTTGGGGACGATCATCGTGGCAGGGCGCACCATCTGATTGCAGGCGCGGATCGCGAACATGGCCGTGTGCCCCTTGCTCTGCGCCATCATATTGGCAAACGCGTGACCGGCGGGTCCGTCAACACGCCCTATCAGGATTTCGGGCATCGCGTCAGTCACCTGGCCGGGTGCGGCGAACACCGTGGCTTCACCTGTGCGGAACGTCAAATCGAGATTCATTGTCGACCTCCTCCATAGTTGGACACCGAAGATTCACGGCATGCAAGGACGATGCCATTCAATCCGACGCGCCCGAGCAAGCATGGCAATGCGCAACATGTATCGTCTTCGTGACAAGGTGGCAAACACGAGTCACGAGCGGGTGTTCCGGATATGCGACGAATGTTTCCGGGTTTGCACCGACGTTGCCGGTGCCTGTCGCTGGCCCGAATGGTCCATCATCGCCCGCCTGAGCATCTCACCGAAGGCACGCAAGTCGCTTGAGGACGCGGTGCTCCTCGTTCCCATGATGCAGGCCGCAGCCCTTGGAAGCACCAAAAACCGTTAGCGTCATTGGCGGAGATGAGATTAAAGATGAAGGAGTGGGCACGAAGGCTTCCCGGTGTAAACGGTCTTGAATTCAAACCGGGAGCCTGCGTTGACGGCGCTACCTGAGGAACAACGCGCGCGTTGTCAGCGACGAAATCTGGTGCCGAAGACGTTCGAGCTCGTCGAACAGGCTGCCTTGGCTAGCGACCGAACGAGACCACCGCGATACATCACCATGCGCTCTTTGCGTACCAAGCACATTAGCGTGTAGGCATTGTTCCGGTGCGGTTGGGCGCTCTAAGATTCGGACTCTCAGTTGTTCTCGTGCCGTTGCTTCGCATACTACTGATTATGCCGTCCGTGCCTTTCGTGAGGCCCGCGCTAGCTCGCACGCCATCGTCGACAGACGCGGCGCCAGGCGGCGTACCCGGACCATTGGCGCCTTGAACGAGCGCTCCGTTCCCGACGTCAGCCATGCCGCCCCCTGCTTGTGCGTAGCTCCCGCCCGACATAGCGATGAGTAGCATTGAAAAACAAATCTTCTTTGTTGCGACTATCATTTTCGACTCCAAAAACCTTATCGCCTCGCGCATCAGGTGCGTGCGCCCGTAGTTGGATGCGACTACGCAGCCTGCCACACTCCTGGCCACCGCACGCACCGCGGCGAGCGTCAGAAAACAGGCGCTGCGCACGCCTCATTTCATAGGAGCTTCGGCGAATAGCTATGTTCCCAAATAATTGTCACTTAAGATTACAGCGCTGCGACGTACGGCCATCTCCGTACTTCCGCGTGGAAATAGAGACGTGGCGATAGGTTTGCCAGAGTATCTTGACATGGCATGACACGGAGACTACCGGTGTCCCCCGCCCCCTCCGTGGAAACCACCGCCTCCGTGGAAACCGCCTCCTCTGAAGAAACCACCTCCTCCGTGAAAGCCGCCCCCTCCATGAAAGCCGCCGCGGAAGCCGCCGTGCGGTCCGACGTGGACATGATCCATATGATGGAAGTGATGAAATCGATCGACGAAGACAAACGAGGCGCCGAAGCCGAACGCCACAGGTGGCCCATAAAACCACGGGTCGTAATAGGGATAGTACGGATACGCGGGCGGCGGGGAAACGTCACCTATATCGTCGCCCGTGTCCTGCTGCTGGATCTGCCAGGTACCGTCAGGCTGCTTGCACGCAAGGCCCGATATGTTCTGCGTGGCGCCATCGATATCCGCCGTGCCGTTGACCATGCGGCATGCGGGTGACACGGCCGATGTGGTCGTCGTGTCGTTCAGCGGACCAGCCTGGCCGGGCTGCGACGCCATCGGCGCCGCGCACGCGACACAACTGCAAAGCACCATTCCAAGTCCAATTAAGTTGCGCATGAATCCGTCCTGCTCGACGGTCCGGCACCACGACGCGGACCGCCGCGTCGACACCGTGAAGACCCCATCGGTTCGCCTCGCAGACCACGTTGCCGGTGCGTGTGAACTTGCATGTGAAGATGTGCACGACGACGCGGACCTGCTGCATATAAAACGCGTCGCCGGCTGACGTTATTCCGCTTGCTGGCCCCAGTTGCGGCGTCGGATTATTACGTCGTGTTTCCTGTCAGGCAGGCAACGTTGTACGGAATACCCCCGCGCTGCCGGCAGCCGATCAGACTATCGGCGCGGCGTCCCATCGGCGATCAAAAGACGGATTCGAACCCATTTTTCAAGTTCAAGAATTTTCGCTGTGCATGCGTCCCTTTGAGTAGCATTGAATGCGTGCACACGATCGCTAAAGGGCAAATGAAGTGTGCCCCCGGAGCCTCGCAAGTCAGTCGCTGACCAATTCTACTAATTAGTAAAATAAGTAGTACTAGTAATATCGATCTCGTTCGCTCGACATTCCTAACTGAAACAAATCGTCTGCCGTCACTCCGTTATAGAGTTCAGATCAGTGATCTTGCGCTGACTCGATCCCGCGAAGGATGAGATCGATTCCGGCGAGAAAATCGACGCGGTCGTCGTGAGCGCGCAACTGTCCGGCTACGCTGCGGGTGAAAGGGTACTCATCCGGATCGAGCTCAGACCACATGGCCGCCACCTCGTCCAGAAAGTTGCCCCTATCGGCGCCTGACTGCCGTGCGAGATGCGCATTTGCCGCGTTCTGCCCGCTCACGCCAAGGATGTAACTCAATAGCGCGGACACTACGGGCCACTGTGTGTTATCCGGCACGCCAAGCGCACGAACCTGCTGGCCTATGCCTTCAAGAATGCGCACCATGGGCAACTGCCCCGGGGCACGGGTTAGCGCCGAGCCAACCCACGGATGAGCGTCGATGGTGTCGAACATGCCCAGCGCGAGCGCGCGAATGGCGGCTTTTGGCGTCGTGCTGACCATTGGCGCGCTCATCGTGCGAGCGATGATGGCATCGCACGCGGCGGTCAGCAGGTCGCTCTTGTCGTCAATGTGCCAATAGATTGCACCGGGACCGGTAGCGAGTCGCTCGGAGAGAGCACGGAACGTCAGGCCGCGCTCGCCGCTGCTGTCGAGGAGCGCAATGGACTCGTCAATGATCCGATCCCGCGAGAGCGAATCCTCCCGCCGTTGTGGGGTCCGTGTTTTTTTTACCATGCCTCTCCTTGACACTTATGGAACACTGTTCCAATATTATCATGGAATGACGTTCCATTAGACCACTGACCATTTTATGACGACCTCCGACCAAGGGAGCAGGATGAATGCTTCAGTTGCAATCATCGGTGCGGGGCTCGGAGGGCTGACGCTCGCCCGAGTTCTCCACGTCCACGGCATTGCCGCGACAATTTACGAAGCGGAAACCTCGGCGAACGCGCGAACGCAGGGTGGCATGCTCGATATCCACGAGAACAACGGGCAGCTCGCCCTCAAGGCAGCGGGGCTCTTCGACCCGTTCCTCGAGATCATCCACGCTGGCGGCCAGGCAACGCGGGTGCTCGACAAGGACGGAAAGGTCCTGTTTGAAGATCCCGACGACGGCACAGGGGGTCGACCTGAGGTACCTCGAGGAGAGCTCCGCCGGATTCTGCTCGACTCGCTTCCAGCCGGCGCAGTCCGCTGGGGACACAAGCTCACAGCGGTGTCTGCGCTCGGGAGCGGACAGCACACGTTGACCTTTGCTGACGGCTCAACTGTGACCACCGCCCTCCTCGTCGGTGCCGACGGCGCCTGGTCGAGAGTTCGCCCGCTTCTTTCCGGGGCGAAGCCGGCGTACGTGGGCACATCGTTCATCGAAACGTACCTGTTTGACGCCGACACTCGTCACAAGCCAAGCGCGCAAGCGGTTGGCGACGGCGCGCTCTTTGCGCTCGCGCCGGGAAAGGGCATCCTTGCGCATCGTGAGCCCGATGGCGGACTGCACACGTACGTGGAGTTGAACAAGCCAAAGGACTGGATCGACAGCATCGACTTCTCCGACCCGGTAGCGGCCAAGGCCCGCGTTGCTAAGGAGTTCGAAGGGTGGGCTCCGGCGCTGACAGCGCTCATCACCAACGGTGAGACGGACCCTGTACCGCGTCCAATTCATGCGCTTCCGGTCGAGCACCGATGGGCACGCGTGCCCGGCGTGACACTGCTCGGCGATGCAGCGCACCTGATGATCCCGTCTGGTGAAGGGGCCAACCTCGCCATGTTCGACGGCGCTGAACTCGCGCAGGCCCTCGCCGCCCACCCCGGCGACGTTGAAGCCGCGCTGAGCGCGTATGAAAAGGAGTTGTTCCCCCGTAGCGCGGCTGAAGCTGCGGCGGCGCAAAGAATACTCAACGTGTGTCTCGGCCCCGACGCGCCTCAGAGCCTGGTGGATTTCTTCACCCACAACGAGCCCGCAGAGTGATCGGCCTGCATCCCAGTGGATTGTCGTCTCGGCCACAAACCCACGAGAAAATTCACGCTGACGCCGACCTACAACACTTCAAATGCAGTTCGTGGCAACCCGAGGTTGGCAAGACGCTCCTCGGCCGTTGCCCTGATCGCGTCAGTAAGGTCACGCGATGCACGCGACCGGGTTTTCCCAACCGGATAAATAAAGCCATATTCCAGGCGGACTTTCGTCGCGAACGGCAGAATCGCCAAGTTCTGTGCGCCGGCCGAAAGAGCGACGAATGGGTCGGCCAATGCCACGCCAAGACCCTGTGCCGCTAGCTCACAGGCAATGAGACCGTTCGTAGCCTCGAAGCGGATGTTGGGCTGCTTACTGTTTTCCCGAAACAGGCGTTCCAGATGCTGCCTCGATAAGGAGCGACTATGCGTCGCAACCAAAGCGACGTCCAAGAGGTCGGCAAGCTTGATGTTCTTTCGACGCGCCAGGGGATGCGCGTTCGACATGACGACAACCTCCCGCGTCTTCAGGAAAGGCTCGACTTCAACCGCGGGGTTGTCGATGGGCAATATGCTGGCTCCTATATCGAACTGCTCCTGTGTAATCCACGTCTCGATGTCAAGGCGAACCCGCGTCGAACCGTGTCTTCCGGGCTCTTCCGGGCTCGAATAGTGCTGGCCCAACCGGGTAGCGCCGTACCACGGCATCGAATGAATGAATCGCTCGCTACTCGCGCATGGCAAAAGCTTTGGCTGCAAAGCCGCCATTCATGCGGCATGCACAACTCTGAGAGACGCGAACATGGTCAGGAAAACAGAAAACGATCCGGTAGAGATAGGCATTGCTTTAATCGAGCAGCAGTTGCTTGCCCTCTTGCTATACGCCAGTGCAGTCGCTGACCGGATCGATCACGACAAAAAATTGCCCGATCTTGCCACCGCTTACAGGCTGCTCAGGCGCAAGCTTTCACCCACTGAACCCCAAACGCATGTAGAAGACGGGACGCCCGGCGTTGAACGGAAGGCGCTCGGGCTTGAGTCGTCCTGGGACGCGCTTCATCAAGACCCACAGCGTTTATTGGGGGTGATGAGGGTGGCGAGTACGAACGCGATCCTGGCCGTGGCGGGATTCTTCGAGGCACACGGTTTCTCCGAGTTGCGAACTCCGGAAGTGCAGTTCCTGATGCGAATCCGCGACGCTGTCGCGAATGGCAACAGGTTCCAAATCGAGGACGAGCGAATTCCCACGGCGTCTTTCAATGGTCTGATTATTACAAACAAGTTGAACGGCTCACCACTTTTCGACGACGGAGTGACGACCGGCTCCATTGATTCCGGAGATGTTGAAGCACTACTGCGCTACCTGGTCGATCACCTGAGGGGCGCGCAAACTCTGATCAGCGCCGGCGATGCCGGCTAAAAGGACAGGCGAAAGGAGACGCCACAGAAATGCGCCGGCATCCGCAGCGATCCGCCGAGATCGAAGCCAAGCGCGAGCGGCACATAGCCTGCGGCAAGCGCGTCGGCCGACCCGCCCGACGAGCCGCCAGGAGAGCGGCCCGTGTCGAAGAGATTGTTGCTCGTCCCATAGATGTCGTTGTAGCTCTGCCAGTCTCCGAGGCCGAGCGGAACGTTCGTTTTGCCCAGACAACGCCGCCCGCGGCCTTTACACGCGCGACCGGCAGGGCGTCCTCCGTTGGAACGAAATCCTTGTGCTGCGGAAAGCCCCACGTCGTCGGCAGGCCCGCGACATTGAACGATTCCTTGACGAGCAGCGGAATGCCCAGGAGGGGCCGCCGCTCGCCCATCGCCAATACATCATCGGCGGCGCGCGCTGCATCGAGCGCACGATCGAAGTCGCGCACACAGACTGCATTCAGCTTCGGGTCGAGGCTTTCGATTCGGGCGATGGCAACTTCCGCAAGTTCGCAGGCCGAAATGTCCCTGGCCGCCAGCGCCACCGTCAGTTCCCGGACAGACTTGTATTTCCAGTCGACGTTCGCCATGTGCACAATCGCTCTCGATGCCAGGCAATGCGGTCCCGCCGACACGAGCTGACGGCCGCTATCCACTCGGCGGTGATGTTAATACGCGCGATAGCAGGGATCGAACCCGAGTACTTTGTGATTATTTTCCCCGCCGCGCTTCGACCGCCTCGACCCCCGCCTCCCGCGCCCGCAATGCGAATTCCGCGTATTCACGCTCGAGAAACGGCGCGGCATGTTCGAGCAAGAAACGCCGGAACGCGATGCAAGTCGGCGACAACCTCTTCGAACGAAGATGAACGACTTGCCACGTGCGCTCGACCGGCGTGCCATTGACATCGAGTAACGCAAGTTCGCGCGAACGCAACTCGAGCGCAAGCGTATGCAACGAGATCAGGCTCACGCCCATGCCGGCCATCACAGCCTGCTTGATCGATTCGTTGCTGCCCAGTGTTACGCTGCGCGCCGGCGAGAACAAGTGCTGCTTGAACACTTGCTCGGACACCGCGCGCGTTCCCGATCCCGGTTCGCGCAGCAGGAACGTATCGCCCGCCAGTTCTTGCAAGTCGAACCGGCGCGCATCCCGCAGCGGATGATCGACAGGCCCAATCAATACATGAGGGTGATAAGCCAATGGCTCCGCCGTCGTGCCGAGCTCGGGCGGCGGGCGGCCCATGATGGCGAGGTCGGTGGCATTATCCTGCAGCTGGCGCAGCAGGACCTCGCGATTTCCTACCGAAAATCGCACATCCACGCGCGGATATTGCCGCGAATAAGCAGCGAGCAGTTTCGGCGCGAAATAGGTGGCAGAACTGACGATACTGACTGATATCGAACCACTATCGGCCAGCGACAGCGAAGACATTGCGTCCTCGGCATCCTTGATTTCTCCGAGAATCCGGCTCGCATGATGCGACAACCGCTCGCCCGCTTCAGTCAATGTGAGCTTGCGGGCAACGCGCTCGAACAGCGGCAGCCCGACAGCTTCCTCCAGTTGCCTGATCTGCATGGAGATCGCCGGCTGCGTCAGGTGCAATTCCTCGGCGGCGCGCGCAAAGCTCGGATACCGGCAGGCGATCACGAAGATCTGCAACTGTCGCAAGGTCAGCGAGCGAATAAAGTTCACTATGGACGGCCATCCTGCAAACCAGCGTTATGCGGCTCGTTTGACTATCGAATTTCATCGAACTTCATCAAACTTCAGAAGCCAAGCGAGTAAACGTGACTGGCACCCATGTGCAAAGGATCACTTAGCAGTCTCCTGCTGCTGCCCGAACGCGTCGAATGCTCGTGCCGAATAAACCGCCATCCGCGAAGAAAGAACTGTTTTAGCGGCTCGCACGAGGAGCGTTCACGGCCTTGTCCGGTGTCTTCTTGCCGGGCAGCGGAGACAAGGCGCGCAATGCTCCCTGATAACTCAGCGTTTCACTCTGCACTGGATGTGCGAAATCATTGTTCGAACCCGGTACTTCCGTGCGGATGAGCAGCACCTGGCCCGGTACCGCTTCCGACATGACGAAGGTATAGCGTTTGCCGATGTACTGAGGAAAACGCGCGCTATTCGGATCGCCGAGATAAGGCTGGATCACGATCTGCTTCGCCGGGACCTTCTTGCCCTGCGCGTCGCGGGTCACCGGCGTGATCGCCGGGCTAGCCGCCAGCGCAAGACGGACGCGGCGCTGGAAATAGCGGCGCTGTCCTCCCGTCAACTGCTCCATCTCCGCAATGTCGCGCTCAAGGAAATACAGGATTACGGGATTGCACGGCATGCCTTCACCGGACACCTCGACCTTGCCGCCATGGTCGCTCACCAGCGCGTCGCCGTTGGCGTTGTCGGCGCTGACTACCAGGACCTTGACGGTATCTTTCTCCCTCGCCGGCGGCCCGGTGCGCTCGACAGCGTAGTCCAGTTCGGTTTGCGGCTGAACGCCCTTCAGGTGCGTCGACAGAAAAAGAAGTCGCTCGGCGGGCGCGATCCCGGGACTAGCGCTACTTGCCGGGCCTGCCGCGCTGGACGCATCCGCCGCCAATGCGTGGCCGGAAGCAGCTAGCAGGACACTGGCCGCGGCGACGATCCACCCTGCCCGCAGGTTTGCCGTACGCGTCCACGCGCTCATTTCGCGTTGGCCTGTGGGGCTGTGGGCTCGCTGATAGCGAGCAACGGAACCTCATAACTCGTCAGTATCTTGTCGATCTTGGCCTGATTTGCGCCGATCCACTGATCGACCTTCGTCTTCCACGCGCCCTCGCCATAACGCACGCCCATCGAAATTTCATAGTCGAAGCGCACGCCCGGCGTTGGCGGGAAAGCGACGAGCTTGACCTTGTCGCCGGCTTGCTTCGCAAAATAACCGGCTATGGGCCCCCACAAGAAAACGACATCCACATTACCCGCCGACATGTCGCGCTGGATCATCTCGCCCGGGAATTCCGCGGGGTCGCCGCTTTGCACCTTATACGACACCGCCTGCTCGATCAGGTTGTTGCCAAGCAGCCAGTCAACAGCGGGCGTATTGGAAAAGATCCCGAGACGAAGTTTATGCAACTGGTCAGGCGGTAGCTTGAGGAGATCGGACGGTGTGTTGATCGATGCGAATTCCGGCCGGTTCGGGAACACCATCGCGTAAGTGGAGTGGAGCCAGGGACGCGTGGTCGACGTCATGTCGTACCCCTTCGGCACGCCGATCACCAAATCGCACTTGTAGTCTTCCGTGTCGGGTATCTTCTCGCGCAGCGTGTGCCGGATGAAACCCATGCGCTGCGGAAAATACGTGTATTCGATCTTGTAGCCAAAGTCGCTCGCCATCTGGGCCGCGATCTTGTTTTCGAAACCCTCTCCCTTGTCGTTCGAGAGCGGCATATTGTTAGGATCAGCGCATACACGCAGCACACCGTCGGCTCCGTCGTTGTGAGGCAGCGCGGGACCGTCGGCATGGGCGGTACCGAACCCAAGCGCCATGCAAGCTGCTGCGAGCGCCGTGCGCATGAACGCGCCAAGCCTTGAGTGAGCGACATAAGCGACATAAGCGTCAGACATCAGTCCTCCGGTAAAGCGTGATACAGGCGCCAACGTCAGCGTCGCTCGGGCAGCGCGGATGTTCGGCGTGGACCTTATTTGGCATCGATCGCCTGCAGGTCACCCGGCTTGATCTTGCCGTCGGAGCGCCCCTTAAGATACGCAAACAGGTTCTGCCAATTCTTCTGCATCATGTTGCTGGAGCTGAAGTCGGGCATACCCTTGTCAAGACGTCCGCCAAACACTGTCCGATGAAACTCCGCTGGATCGATGGTCTTGAACGCATCGATCAGCGACGGCCCCACCATGCCTTGCTGCTGCGCGCCGTGACAACGTTCACAGGCAAGCGCTCGCCAGGTCCGCCAGCCTTGCAACGTGTTGTTATCAACCTTGTTACCATCGACAACCTGGTAAGCAACCGGCTTCATTTGCGCCGGATCGGTCTGGGCGTATGAAACGGGTAACGTCGCCAAGGCTATCGCCAGCGGCAAGAGTATTCGGCCTTTCATTGCACGTGTCTCCTTCGGTGTGAACGTGCTGCGTCATGCGTCTTGCACGCAATGAGCGCAGGTTGAAACGATGGGTGGCGTGTCCCGGGTCCCGGTACACGCCCGGCCGACTCTGACATGCAAAGCGGGCCGCTGCGTGTCGTCAAGCTCTCCTGGATCAGAGCTTGACGACCGACTGGAAGAGGCTGAAGCTGCGCCCCTGTCAACTCGGGATGGCAAACACAAACAGCGTGCCGCCAAGCGCCGTGTACTTCGCGAGTTCGCGATAACCGCCGACCGCGCCCAGACCTTCGGTGGACTTCTCAAGGCCGGCCGCCATGCCGATACCCGCCCATCCGCCAATGCCGGAATAAACGCCGACGAACTGCTTGCCCTGGTACTCATAGGTGAACACGTTGCCGATGATTCCGGACGGCGTCTTGAACTTCCAAAGTTCCTTGCCATCCGAGATACGCACGGCTTTCAGGTAGCCTTCGAGCGTGCCGTAGAAGGCAATGCCGCCCGCGGTCGCCAACGCACCCGACCATACCGAGAACTTCTCCGGCTTGGACCATGCAATCTTGCCCTTGCTGGCGTCCCAGGCAATGAAGTTACCCATTGCGCCCTTCTCGTTCGGGCCCGGGTACATCGACAGGGTCGCACCCACGTAAGGCTGGCCGGACACGTACTCAACCTCGAACGGCTCGTAGTCCATACACACGTGGTTCGTCGGGACGAGGAACAGGTTGCTCTTCGGATCGAAGGCAGCCGGTTGCTGGTCCTTCGAGCCCAGCGCCGCCGGACAGATGCCCTTTACGTTATGGTCCGGACCTGCTGCCTGAGTCGAATAAGCCGCGTTGCGAATCGGCAAGCCGCTCTTCAGGTCCACACGGTCAGCCCAGTTCACCGCCGGGTCGTACTTGTCGGCAACCAGCAACTGTCCTGTTTCGCGATTGAGCGTGTAGCCAAAACCGTTACGGTCGAAGTGGACGATTGCCGGCACTTTCTTGCCGTTCATAGGCAAGTCGGCAAGGATCATTTCGTTCACGCCGTCATAGTCCCATTCGTCGTGAGGCGTCATCTGGTAGACCCATTTCGCCTGTCCGGTGTTCAGGTCGCGGGCGAAGATGGACATCGACCATTTGTTGTCGCCGGGTCGTTGCGTCGGATTCCAGGTGCCGGGGTTTCCCGTGCCGTAGTACACAAGATTCAGTTTCGGATCCCATGCATACCAGCCCCACGTAGTACCGCCTCCGGTCTTCCACTGATCGCCCTTCCAGCTCTTGAGCGATGAGTCCGCGCCAACCGGCACCATTTTGCCGTCGGCCCAGGTCATGGTCTTGTCGGGATCGAGCAGCATCTCGGTGTCCGGACCCGTGCTGTAGGCGGTCCAGACCGGCTTGCCGGTCTTGATGTCGTAGGCAATCAGCCGCCCGCGTACGCCGAACTCGCCGCCTGAAATGCCGGTGAGCACCTTGTCGCCGAATACATGCGGCGCGTTGGTGTTGGTTTCACCCGCCTTCGCATTACCGTTCTGCGCGGTCCATTTCACGTCGCCGGTTTTTGCGTCCAGCGCAACGAGCTTCGTGTCGGCTTGCTGGAGAAAGATCTTGCCGTCACCATAGGCAAGCCCGCGGTTGACCGTGTCGCAACACATCACCGACACCACTTGCGTGTCCTGCTTCGGTTCGTATTGCCAGAGGAACGTCTGGTCTTTCAGGTTGAGCGCAATAACCTTGTTGGGAAATGGCGAGTGGATATACATCGTGTCGCCGATGACAAGCGGCGAACCCTCATGACCGCGCAACACGCCGGTCGACATGGTCCAGGCAACCTGCATCTTTGCCACGTTACTTTCATTGATCTGCTTGAGCGGGCTATAGCGGTGATTGGAATAATCACCTGCTTGAGCTGCCCAGTTCGATGAGTTCTTCATCAGAGCGTCGAGCTGCGAATCGGCCTGTGCAACAAAAGAGTTGAGGGCCGTTACCGCAACCACCGCCAGTCCGAGAACCAGGGTGCGTAATTTCATGTCTCCTCCAGAATGTGTTGCCGTCCGACTCAGGGATGACCCCACCACCTATGTCCCGGGCGCGCCTTCACCGGTGCGGGCAGCGAGTTGAACCTCCGCCCGGTCAATGCCGGGCTCCTGTTTGCGAAGACGAATTGCATATTCCATGCCGGGATTTCTCCGGCCGTCGAATAGGTCGCTCGAGATTGACGGAGATTGACGGGGCGCGGCACAGATTGCGGCGGGGATCGGTGCGAAGGGAAAACCCCGAGGGGACGAATAGCGTCACGATGACGCGAGGGTGAGACGCTTCATTCGGATTACGACACATACTGTGTCAAATCCGCGATACACACCCCTGTCTGAAAAGCGCTGCAGCTCAGTGCTCCCCACCGAGCAGGCGATGCGCTGCAGCAACGGGCGCGGTGCGTGGGCGTTATTCACGTGCGAGGCCTGGTCTTCACGCAGGCTGGCGCGGTGTTTGCACAGGGTTACAAGGTTGACCCCCGGTTGAACCCCGGTTGAACCCGTTTGAGGTTCGCTACGAACGAGCGTTGGGAGGTATCGCCATGACCAGCACACAACCCGAGAAGGTCTACTCCGACGAAGAGATCCAGCAGCGTCTCACCGGCGCGCTTCAGCACTGGTATATGGAGGACGGCTGGCTGCGCCGCAAGGTCAAGACGGAGGGATGGAAAGGCACGCTGATGGTGGTGAATACCGTCGGGCATCTCGCGGAAGCGGCATGGCACCATCCGGACCTGACAGTGTCATATGCGTTCGTCACCGTGAAGCTGAAGACGCATTCGGCCAAAGGCATCACCGACAAGGATTTCGCGCTCGCGACCAAGATCGAGGAAGTGATCCAGTGGCAACCCGGACTGGAAGGAGGACCGCTTGAGGGCACCCCTCGCGACGACCAGCGTTTCCGCTATATCAAGTACGACGCACCGAAGGCCTGAGCGAGGCCGTGAATCCGTTGGTACGGCTCTTGCCTTGAAGGCCACGCACCCGGCTTCACCGCCACGGCTTTGACCACGACATCGAACCCAGGGACACTTGCGATGCAGCTTCGCCTGGATCATGAACCCGATCACGAATCGGACCATGAATCGGACCACTCGCCGGATACCGCGTCGCCGCTTTCCACTATAACGGTCGACGCCCCCGCGCGCCTGCACCTGGGTTTCCTCGACCCAAGCGGGTCGCTGGGGCGCGCGTTCGGCAGCGTCGGATTGACGATAGACGCGCCCGGTACGCGGATCACCGCGCAATATGCCGATTACGCCGACAAGACCCAGGTAATCGGCGCCCACACTGACGCACAGCGCGAACGCATCACGCACTATCTGGGCTTGTTGCATGACGCCTACGGCGGACCACCGGTTCTGATCGATGTCCGGCGCGCTCCTCGCGCACACGCGGGTCTCGGCTCGGGCACGCAACTCGCGCTCACGGTCGGCACTGCGTTCGTCAGGTTGCTGGGCCGGCCCGCGTCCACCGCCGAACTCGCGCGGTTGCTCGGACGTGGCGCGAGATCGGGCATAGGCATGCTCGGTTTTGATCACGGCGGGTTGATCGTGGACAGCGGGCCGGGCACTCACCCCGGCGCTCACCATCAACCTCACGTGCCGTCGATCCTGACACGCCTGCCGTTCCCCGACGCATGGCGCATCCTGCTCGTCGACGACACCCGTCAGGAAGGCCTTCACGGCAACGAGGAACGGCGAGCACTTGCGACCCTCGCTCCCTTCCCGAAAGAGCTTGCCGCGCACCTGTGTCACCTCGTGCTCATGCTCGTGCTGCCTGGCATCGCGGAACATGACTTCGATACGTTCGCGAGAGGCATCGGCGAGTTGCAGCAGACCATCGGCGAGTATTTCGCGCCTGCTCAAGGCGGCGTGTTCTCAAGCCCCGCGGTCGCCGCGGCACTCGGCGCCGCCGAGGCAGCCACGCAGCACCGCGCGGGCATCGGCCAGACGTCGTGGGGACCCACCGGTTTCGCGTTCGTTCAGAACGCCCAGGATGCCGAGCGTGCGCTGGCGGCCGCGATGGACACCACGCGCGGCATAGCCGGCGTCGTGTGTTCGGTGGCGGCGGGAAGCAATCGCGGCGCGTCCATTCATGCCGGCAGCCTGCAACGCTGCAACAGCGGTCTTCCCTAAGCGCCGCGCGCATCGACCCACTGCCCCAATTGACCCGCCATCAACCGGAAACGAGTCCATCGCCATGCCCGAAGCCACAGAAAGGCCCTACATCCTGCACATGTTGACGGCCACGCCGCAGATGAGTCCCTTCGACGTCAACATGGCCGCCGATGCCGGTTACCAGGTCATCGTTCCCTATTGCAATGTCGGTGCGGATGACGTCGTCACGCTGACCCAGGATGCGATTTTTTCGCGCGGTCCGAAAGGCGTGTCGCGCACGGGCATCTTCATCGGCGGACGCGACGTGATGCTCGCCGCCGACATGCTCGACACCGCGCGCCATGCCATGGTCCCGCCCTTTGAGGTATCGGTATTTGCCGATCCGAGCGGCTCATACACGACCGCCGCCGCGCTCGTTGCGCTCGTCGAACGTCACCTGAAAGCGGGCCATGGCGCGGAGCTCGGCGGCAAGCGCGTACTGATTCTCGGCGGCACCGGCGCGGTGGGCCGCGTGGCCGCTGCCATGGCCGCATCGCTGGGCGCGCAGGTCCTGATTGCGAGCCATTCGGACATCGCCCGCGCGACCCGCGTGAGCGATGAAGTCAACCAGCGTTTCGATATTGCGACCACCGGCGTCTCGGTCCACACGCGCGATGAATTGCATCTCGCGCTCGCGAGCGCCGAGGTCGTGATGGCAACGGCGGTCGCGGGCGTACAGGTCATGAGCGCAGCCGACGTCGGGGTGGCAAAACACCTTCTGATCGCCGCCGATGTCAATGCCGTGCCGCCCGAAGGTATCGCGGGCGTGCATGTCATGGACGATGGCAAGCCGCTTGCCGGCGCGGTGCGAGAGGACGCGCTTGCAATAGGGGCGCTGGCGATCGGCAACGTCAAATACCAGGTCGAACATCGCCTGTTCATGCGGATGCGCACCGGCGGCAAGCCGGTCTATCTCGGCTTTCCGGAAGCCTTCGATGAAGCTCGCGCGATCGTCGGCGGCCTCACCTGATGGATCGTTCGTTCATGACGCCCGGCACCCGTTTCGCGCAGGCTCCGTACATCGCGACCGTCGGTTTGTCGGCGCGCATGCTTGCCCAGTCCGCGCGGCGCGCGGGGCTGAACGTGGCCGCGCTCGATATCTTCGGCGACCGCGATACACGGCGTTTTGCGCCGCTA
>NZ_JAQGMM010000295.1 GCF_028292365.1 Caballeronia sp. | reverse complement strand
GTCACTGGTGGCGAAGCGTGTGGGTATCGGTGTTCGGAGAAGGAGGGTTTCACACATCCGTGGCTCTGGCGAGCACCGTGCTTTTGGGGCACCTATGAATAGAAACTGCACGCTGTGGACACTTAGGATAGTGCGGTTAAAAGCGTTTTCTTTGCTTCGTTTCTTTGTCGCTAAGGACCAAGAAATGACGCGCTGCCACGCGCAGTGGCTAACAGTGATGAAGAAATTAGCCAACTCAAGCAGACCGCTAAGCTCGAAAGCAGCAACCCGGCATTAACTCAGAACCGCTAACGCAGAGCCTAGCAACCCGGTACTACAACGAAGCCACGAGCCGCAGCTACCAGCCTTTGGCTGCCTCAAAGGCAAATGCAAACGCCCTATCTCGAAGCTGTCTGCGTCTGCGCAGCATTGCGCTCATTCCAGACCACGGCGTTATTAACGGCATACAACCGGCATGGATCGCTGCTCTGCTTCTGACATCCTGCCAAGGCCACCGCCACGGGGTCGTCACCGCCTTCCGCCCACGACCACGCCCCCGAATCCGACACCGCGAACGCGCGGCTCGAATACTGATGCAGAAAGTTTTCGTAACCCTCGCGGCCGCGTTCATCGAGGAAAGGCACTGCAGTCACCGTATCCACATTCGCATAGCCCGTAGGCATAGGCGCCTGCGGATCCGAAACCTGATATTGCCGATCCGTCGGCATGCCAACCTCTTCGAGGAAGGTCTTCACGCGTGGCCACCAGATCGCCACACCGTCACGATCCCCAACCAGCCGATGTGCATCGTTCTTATAAGCGCCGAAATTCACCATGTCGGCCCTGGCACCGTGCGCGCTATACGACGCAAACATTTCATCAGGCAAGTTGCCCTGCCACACCGAGTCGTTGCTCCCGTACATCCACAACGACGGCAACTTCACGTGCTCACCGTATTCACCAAACGCGCTCGTCAGGTTTTTCTGCCATCCAGGACACTCATCCTGACGAAGGCCACCGGAGAAATTGATCAGGCCACGTACGCCCTTCTCTTCACGCGCGTCGCGCGCGCCATACGCCATGGTCACCAGCCCGCCGTGCGAAGCGCCCGCCACGACCACATGCTGGCTATCGACAAACGATTGCTTGTCCATGTAAGCCACCGTAGAGGCCACGTCACGCGCCTGCGTGAAACCGTTAGCTTCGACGTCGCAACCGTTGCCGGTATATTCCCCGCCCGATTCCGCAAAGCCACGGCGATTCGGCACGACAACCACATATCCATGACGCACGAACTCGCGTGCAAACGCGATCGGACGCGCGCGCGTCTGGTCATGCGCATTGCCAGGGAGCTTGCCGTGATTAAAGACGACCATCGGGAACGGACCCGGGCCATCAGGTTTGAAGATGGTGGTTTCAAGCGAGACATCGCCCGAAGGTACTTCGATGACAGACTCGTTGAGGTTTGAGTCGACAGCGGGAAGCGATGGGTCGAACGACCGCTGCACCGTGCCGAAGGCGGGTGCCTCGAGTTTCGCGTACTGCTGCGCACCCGGGAACGGCTCTGCAAGCGCCGAGGCGGACACCGCCGCGAGCGCACACACCATGACACAACCTGACAACACTTGCCTAAATGCCATCCCCGAAACTCCACCCGCTTCTAGACCCGGCTGATTTCTCAAAGCACGAGCCAGCTTATTGTCACAATCCACCGATCCGGACGTTCGCACTGTCAATCAGTATCGCTGGTCGGATCGTCAAGTCATGTCCCGAATAGACACGACAATGGGCTTCAATACGCAAAACAAGCAACACCGGCGCGCTGACAGATATTTGGCTTAAGAAACAGTAACTTAATATCATTCGCCAGCGACTGGCGAAAAGGTAGAGTACCCGGACAAAATGAATAGGCGCAATTAGAAAGTACCCGCGCGGCGCACTAATTTCGAGACGAAAGCAGACGTTAAGGAAATTATTGCCGCGACGCAGCAAGATTCGTCGTTGCGACGTTTCAATCGCGAAGATCACCGTCAACATAACGCCACAACCCGGCAGCATCGCGTGCGAAGCGGCTCGTCTCATGCAGCCGGAAAGCGCGTCCGCCGAGCTTGTATCGGGCGACAAATTCGACTTCAGCGTGATCGGCGTCAACGGGCGTGTGGCGTTTGATTTGCAAGCCGAGCCAGCGGGTGGCGGAGTCAGCTGAGGTTTCCAGGTCGCGGGGGCAAGTAGCTTCGGCCCAGGTCGCGCGCAAATACGCCGTGTTGCCAAGCACGTAGGCGGTGTAGCGCGAACGCATGAGTTCCATTGCGTTGCCCGCTGGTGCGCCGCCTTCTATGAAGCGTCCGCAACATTGCGCATATTGAGGCGGGCGTTTAACAACGCTGTTCAATCCCGGCGATGCACCCCCGCATGGGCATTCCCCGACTTCCTTCATACATCGACGCCCGGCATCTCAATGTGCCGCGGCTGCGCCTTCACGCGCGCAAGCCAAGCGCGAATCGCCGGATACCGGCCGAGGTCGAGGTTGGCTTCATCGGCGACATGGGTGTACGCGTACAGCGCAATGTCCGCGATGGTGTATTGCTCATCGACGAAATATTTCCGCGTCGCGAGATGCGTCTCCATCACGTCCAGCGCGCGATATGAACCAGCGGTTTTCTCGGGCAGGCGTGGATCGTCAGGGTGTTTGACGAACTGAAGAATGAAGCGAGCAACTGCGACGTTGGGCTCGTGACTGTATTGCTCGAAGAACATCCATTGCAGCACGCGAGCTCGCGAAAGACGGTCCGTAGGCAGCAGCGGCGTGCCTTCAGCGAGGTAAAACAGGATTGCGTCCGATTCGAACAGGCACGTGTGCTCATCGATCTGAAGCACCGGCACCTTGCCGTTCGGATTCAACTGACGAAACGCTTCGGTGCGCGTGGCGCCGTTCATCATGTCGACTTCGTGCCAGACATACGGCCGGCTTAGTTGCTCGAGCGCAAGCCGGACCTTGTAGCAATTCCCCGACGACGCCACGCCATGTACTTGATACGCCACTTCATGTCCTGTTCGGTTGTCTGAAACTGTTTATTTGCAACGCTCGCTCACCACGCGAGCGGCGTGCCGTCGTACTGCACGAACGAGCCGTTGAATTTCTTGGGGTTCGCCGCCGCCGCCGCGATCACCGCGCGCATTCCGGAAATGCTGTGAGCCGGTTCAATCGCCGCCGATGACCCGCCCATCTCGGTGCGCACCCATCCCGGATGCAACGCGATGCAAGTTGAGCCGCGCGCTTCCAGCGATGCCGCCTTCAACGCCGCATTTACCGCAGCCTTACTCGCGCGATACAACCAGCCCGCTGTCCCGTTCATCTCCGCGATACCGCCCATCTTGCTCGACACGACGGCGAGCACGCCATGTGCTGCGTCGGTGCGCGGCAGGAGAATGGGCAGCAATTGCATCGGGCCGCGGACATTAGTGTGCATGACGTGATCGAAATCTTCCGACAGCACGGTTTCCACGTGTTCGGTTCGCGGACCATACACGCCCGACACGATGATCGCGGCATCCAGTTTCTCGCCATCGAGTTGCAAGCCCAGCGCCGCGATCTGCTCGGGCTGGGTTGTGTCGACCGAGAAAGTCTTTGCGCCATTGGCTTCGAGTGCTTTCAATGACGCTTCATCGCGAGCGGTGGCGAGCACGCGCCAGCCGTCGCGACAATATCCTCGCGCGAATTCGTGGCCGAGTCCGCGCGACGCGCCCACGATCAATACGGTTTTCATGATGTTCCCCTGCACAAGGCTCTAAACCAGCTCAATCCCCATCGCCGTCGCTTCTCCGCCGCCGATGCACAAGCTCGCCACGCCGCGTTTCAAGCCACGCTGACGCAACGCGCCGATCAAGGTTACGAGAATCCGCGCGCCCGATGCGCCGATCGGATGCCCCAGCGCACAAGCGCCGCCGTTGACGTTGACCTTGTCGTGCGGCAAGTCGTGTTCCCGCATGGCGGCCATCGCGACAACCGCGAACGCTTCGTTGACCTCGTAGAGATCGACTTCGTTCGCGCGCCAGCCGTTCTTATCGAGCAGCTTGCGGATCGCACCAACGGGCGCAGTCGTGAACAACGCCGGTTCTTGCGCGAAGGTGCTGTGTCCGACGACTCGCGCGAGCGGCGTGACGCCGAGCCGTTTCGCTGTGGATGCGCGCATCATCACGAGCGCGGCGGCGCCATCGGAGATAGACGATGCGTTCGCAGCGGTCACCGTGCCGTCTTTCGCGAACGCGGGTTTCAGCGTAGCAATCTTGTCGATATTCGCCTTGAAGGGCTGCTCGTCGTGATCGATGACGGTATCGCCCTTGCGTCCTGCAACGGTGACCGGCGCGATTTCCCAATCGAAGGAACCGTCTTCATTGGCCCGTTTTGCACGACGCAGCGACTCCACCGCAAACGCGTCCTGCGCTTCCCGCGAAAACTTGTACGACCCGGCGCATTGCTCCGCAAACGCGCCCATCAACCGGCCTTTTTCATACGCGTCTTCGAGTCCATCGAGGAACATATGGTCGAGCACCTGGCCGTGGCCCATGCGCATGCCGCCACGCGCTTTGGGCAACAAATACGGTGCATTGGTCATGCTTTCCATCCCGCCCGCGACAATCACGTCCGCCGATCCGGCGAGCAGCATGTCGTGCGCGAACATGGCGGCGCGCATGCCGGAACCGCACATCTTGTTGACCGTGGTGCTGCCGACGGATAACGGCAAGCCCGCGCCGAGCGCGGCTTGCCGCGCGGGCGCCTGACCGAGTCCGGCGGGAAGCACGCAACCCATCACGGCTTCTTCGATCTGCTCGGGCTTGAGCCCGGCGCGCTCCACGGCGGCGCGGATTGCGACCGAGCCGAGTTGCGGCGCTGTCACCGAGGCGAAGTCGCCCTGAAAGGCGGCCATCGGCGTGCGTACTGCCGATACGATCACCACCGGATCATCTGCAAAATCAGTCATGTTTCAGCTCCTTGATCACACCTTTCACAATAGCCGGGACATCGCCGAGACGGGCGGCATCGGAGGCGAGCACATCGTTCTCCGAT
>NZ_JAQGMM010000255.1 GCF_028292365.1 Caballeronia sp. | reverse complement strand
TCCAGGTCGAGCTTGATGCGCTCGTTCATCGAGAAGAATGCCTGCAGGTCTTCGGGCAGAAATTCGACGATGGCCGAGAGGTTCGCCATCATGCGGACAAAACCGCGCACGCCGGTCGCGTGCTCGGCCAACTCGATCCCGATGTTCTCGACATCGCGCAGCACGCGGCGCGCATGATGCAGCAGGGTTTCGCCGGCGGGCGTGAGTTCCATGCCGCGCGCCCGGCGCACGAACAGCGTTGCACCCACGGCCTGTTCGAGTTCGAGCAACCGCTTGCTTGCGGCCGATATGGCAATCGCCTCGCGCTCCGCCGCCCGGGTGAGCGTCCCCTCCTCGTAGACCGCGAGGAAGAGTTGCAGCGTGGTCAGGTCAAGCCGTCTCAACAGGTTTTTGAGTGCCATGCAGGTGGTAGGCAAATGAACACAAAAGATGCCCGATGTTACCCGAGGCCCGCAACGCGCATTACTCTTCCTTTGCTTCGCTCCAGCCGCCACCAAGCGAACGGTACAACGCGACTGCTGCCAGCGCGTGTTCACGCCTCGCCTGGTTCAGCGCATCCGAGTCCTGCAGATACGCTTCCTGCGCCGCGAGTACATCGAGGAAACCGCTCGCACCACCCTTATAAAGTTGCGTAGAAAGACGCAACGACTGATCAGAGGATTGCAATGCGTCCTTCAGGCGGTCGGCCTGCTCCGATGTGCTGACAAGATCGGTACGTGTGTCCTCCACATCTTTCAACGCCTGCAGCATGGTCTGGCGCAAGCGGAGATCGGACTCGCGCATACGGCTTTGGCTCTGCTCAATGCCCGCCGTAATGCGCCCGGCGTTGAAGATCGGACTGGTCGCATTCAGCGCCGCGCTGAAGAGGTTGTCGGTGAGCGTGGGCAAGCCAAGATACGACGATGCCAGCAAACCGTCGGTCAGTTGCAGGGAGAACTTCGGATAGCGGTCCGCTTGCGCGACGCCCACTTCCGCTGCGCGTTGCGTGAGCTCGGCGTAGGCGCTGCGGACATCGGGACGGCGCAGCAACGCCTCCGAAGGCAGCATCTGCGGCACGGCGTTTGACGGCGTCGGGATAGTCCCGGGCGTGGTGAGCACGAGGGTATCGACGGATTCGGGCGTGCGCCCTGAGTACACCGCGATCAGGCTTAGCTGATGCTGCACGGTGGCGTCGGCACGCGGCAAACGCGCCTGCAATTCGCTCAACTGGTTCTGTGCGCGAGTAACGTCAAGGCGCGGCGAGAGCCCGTATTGCATGCGTTCCTGCGTCAGCCGCAGTGCACGTTCCCGGATCGCGATATTGTCCCGCAGGATCTTCTGTTCACTTTGCGCCCAGCGCAGATCCACATACGCCGATGCCGTATTAGCCGCGAGCGCGAGACGCAGCGCATCGACATCATGTTGACGACCCGTCAATTGCGCCTGTGCCGCCAGCAGCTCAAGGCGCTCGCCGCCGAATACGTCGGGCGTCCAGCCGAGCGTTAGACCGAAACCCGCCTGACGAACATAACCCAGCGGCGGCGGCGTGTTCTGGCGTGCATCGGAGGCGGTGGCGGTCGCATCGAGTTCCGGCAGAAGCGCCGCGCGACGCTGCGTGGTCACGGCCTGCGCCTGCTTTACCCGCTCCAGTGCAGCCTGCACATCCAGGTTCTGGGTCAGCACCGAGCTCACGAGTTCATGCAGCACCGGATCGCCGAACTGCTCCCACCACGCGGCGGCATCCACGTTGTCTTGCGGGGCGTCGACGCTCCAGTTCGCGGGCGCTATCGACTGTACGGTCGACGGTAAATCCGCATGGTTCGCGGGTTGGACGGCGCACGCCGCGAGCGTCATGCTTGCTGCCAGTGCCAATAAAATCTTATACATGGTCGATCTCAATGAGCGTCAGGAGAAGGCGGCGCAGCGCCGATAGGCCGTACGAAAAGCACGCTGACTATGCCGACGGCAAAGCACATCGCGAGTACATAGAAGGTGTCGGAGAAGGTCATCACAAGCGCTTCCCGAAACACCAGCGCATGCAGGTTGGCAAGCCCCGCGTTAGTCGCGTTCAGCGCATCTCCGGCCACCGATCCCCAGTGCGCGAATTGCCTGGACAAGAACGCTTCCGTCTCCGGACTGCCCGTTGTGACGCGTTCGCTGATGCGCAGATAGTGAAAATTCAGCCGGTCGTTGAGCATGGTCGCGCTGACCGCAATGCCGATCGCGCCGCCAAGATTGCGCATCAGGTTGAACAGGCCGCTCGCCGACTTCAGGCGTGATTGCGGCAGCGAGCCCAGCGCCATTGTCACGATAGGCGGCACCGCGAATTGCTGGCCAATTCCTCGCAGCGCCTGCGGCAGCAGCAGTTGCTGCCAGCCCCAGTCGTTCGTGAGCGGCACGTAGAAATAGCAGCCCAGGCCGAAACACACGAGGCCAAAGAGCAGACACCAGCGCATGTCGACCAGGCGGGAAGCGAATGCATAGGCGCCCAGCGCAAGCAACTGGAACACGCCCACCGACAACAATGCAATCCCGATCTGCAGCGAATCCAGTTCACGCACGCGGCTGAGGAACAGCGGCGTGAGAAACACCGCGACGAAGATGCCGATGCCCGTTACGAACGACAGCAAACAGCCGATCGCAAAGTTCCTGACCGCGAGCGCGCGCAGATCGACAACGGGATCTTTTGCAGTGAACGCGTGCACGAGGAACAGGAAGCCACAGATAGCGGAAATCCACGTGCAGGTGATGATCACGTCGTCGCCGAACCAGTTCTTGCGCGGTCCCTCCTCCAACACATATTCAAGGCAGCCGAGGAAACCCGACATCAAGGCGATGCCCAGATAGTCGCCCTTCTTCAATAACGACAGATCGGGTTCGTCGATACGCACGAACTTCGGCACCAGGAACGCAACTACGAGCCCCGGTGCGAGGTTCAGGTAGAACAACCAGTGCCACGACCATTGCGACGTGATCCATCCACCGATCACGGGACCGATCGCAGGCGCGAGCGAAGCAAGCGCACCGATCGTCGTCGATGCAATCAGCCGTTGCTTGCCGGGGAACAACACGAACGCCGTGGTGAAAACGGTCGGGATCATCGCGGCGCCGGCCGCGCCTTGCAGGCCGCGGAAAATGATCATCGAATTGATGTCCCACGCGAGGCCGCACAGCATGCTCGTGATGGTGAAACCGACCGCGGAAGCGACGAACAGCCAGCGCGTGGAGAACACTTTGGAGAGCCAGCCGGACATCGGGATCACCAGGATTTCCGCAATCAGGTAGGACGTCTGCACCCACGAGAGTTCGTCCTGGCTAGCCGACAAACCGCCGCCAATATCCTTCAGCGACGACGCCACGATCTGGATATCCAGCGTCGCCATGAAGAAGCCCAGGCACATCAGCGCGAACGCAAAAACACGCTGTCTGGTGGGCTGATCGGCGGGGTTCAGTGGAACGGCGGGGCTCATGAACGGCTCGCGCTGTCGAGGTGTACCTTCACGGTCGCCGAGAGGCCGGCGCGCAGCACGTCCTGCTTGTCCTTCGGTAAGTCGAGACGAATCCGCACTGGCACGCGCTGCACGATCTTCGTGAAGTTGCCGGTCGCGTTCTCAGGTGGCAATACGCTAAAGGTCGCACCCGTCGCGGGCGCCAGGCTTTCCACATGACCCTGGAACGTCCCGCTGGAGGCGTCGAGTTCAACGTCGACACGGTCGCCCACATGCATCTTCTTGAGCTGGTCTTCCTTGAAGTTTGCGTCGATCCACAGGCCGTCAGTAGGCACGATCGTCAGCAGCGACGCCCCCGTGTTCGCGAGCATGCCCACTCGCGCCGTCCGGTTGCCGACGTAACCGTCCACAGGCGAGCGGATGGTCGTGTACTCCACGTTCAGTTCGGCTATGCGCCGCAATGCTTCAGCGGTCGCAACACGTGCGCGGGCGTCGTCTATTTGTGCGGCAAGCACCGCGAGCTGGCGCTGCGAGGCAAGCGCTGCTGCGTTACTGTTGTCGAGCGTGGCGCGGGCCTTCAGGTAATCCGCATCGGCGCGTTCGACCACCTGGTTCGATACCGCTTCGTCCTTGACGAGTTGCCGGTAACGCACCTGGTCAGACGCGCTGCGCGTGACTTCCGCCGCCGATGCCCGCACCTCCGCCTGGCTCTGGTTGATCACGGCGGCCTGCAACTGCTGCTTCGCTTCAAGCTCGGCGACGGCAGCGCGCGCACCTTGCACGTCGGCATTTGCCTGCGCGAGCCTTGCGTCGTAATCCCGTGAGTCGAGCCGGATCAGCACCTGGTTCGCCTTCACGCGCTGGTTATCGGAGACGAGCAGTTCGGTAACGAAACCGTTCACCTTCGGCGCCATCACCGTGACGTTGCCGCCGACATACGCGTCGTCCGTGCTTTGAACGAAACGCAAAACGGTGAACCAATATGTGGCCGCAGCAGCGATCACGATCACCACCGCAATGATCGCGAGCGGCATCCAGCCGAGTCGGAAAGGCCGCCGTGCTCCGCGCTCAACCGTAGGCGCGGCGGTGGAGGCAAGCGGCGTGGAAGGTGTGGTCATCGGTGAGTCCTGTTGGTTGCATCGAATGGGTTAAGCGGGTGCGGTGCGAGCGGTAAGGCGTGCAGCTCATGTGCTCAGTCACTCGCTGGTCAGACGAAACAGTTCGCGCCGCAGACGTGCCGCCTGCCGGCGCCCGAACTTCGCCTCGAATTCTTCTTGGGCTGCCTGCCAGTGCCGCAGCGCGTCGGTGAGCTTGGTCCGGCCGCCTTCGGTCAGCGTCAACTGCAAACGGCGCTGGCAGGGTCCGCCCAGCGTCGACATGACAAGCCCGTTGCGCAGCAACGGCTGCAGCACCCGGACCAGCGTCGTGCGCTCCATCACCATGGCCTGCGCGAGTTCCGCCATCGTCATGTCCGGCATGCGCTCAAGCGCTGAGACAATGCTGAATTGCGTCGGCGTGATCTGTACTGCCGATAAATGCCGCTCGTATAACTGCGAGATGTGCCGCGCAGCCTGGCGAACCGCAAAACAATCGTCGTGTCGTGGAGGGCGTGTGTGCATGTGCACAGATTATGTGTGCATATGCACGCAGTCAACCGTTATTCCGCGCATCAATTAATGTCGATTCCGTTAACAATAGAAACGAAATCTATACGAAATTAAAATGAAAGATTTATCGCCCCGCTCAGGCTTCGAAGAATTCCGCGGCGTGTTCGATGAATACCCGCACCTTGGCCGGCAGCAAGGTGCGGCTGCTGTAAGCCAGGCGGATTTCGATCGCGCCGTCGACGATCTCGAAGTCGTCCAGCAGCGTCACCAGCTTGCCCGACGCCAGTTCGTCACGAACCAGCGCGGCCGGCAACACGCCCAGGCCGAAGCCCTCCAGCACCAGTTCACGGTTGAACACCGCGTTGTTTGATGTCACGTCGGCCGTAAGCGGCACCGTGATCTGTTCGCCGCCCTCCAGCCGGAACGTCAGCATGGGCTTGCGGATCGATGCGTGCATGGCGACAAATTCAAGCTCCGCGAGCGCGGACGGATGCGTCGGCCGCTGCTTGCCTTTCAGATACCCGGGCGTTACCACAATAACGAGCGGAATACGCTCGAGCAGGCGTGTGACCGTGGTGTCGCTGGTCAGCATGAAGGGCAGCACGACACCTAGGTCGTAGCCGTCCGCCACCAGATCCACGGGACGCTCGGTCAGCGTGACGTCGAGTCCGATCAGCGGGTATCGACGGCGGAAAGTGGCGATCAGCGGGACCAGCCGGTTCACCGTTGCCGTCGTATGGGCGACCAGCCGTAGCATGCCGGTCGGACCGCTGGTGCGATCCGACGCCTGCGCCTCCAGCGCGTCGAGCTCGTCCAGCACGCGTGAGCAGCCGGGGAAGAATTGCTCGGCGGTCTCGGTCAGCGAGATGTGGCGTGTGGTGCGATGAAAGAGCCGGTTGCCCAGACGCTGTTCAAGCGTGGCGATGGCGCGTGAAACGACCGGGGGCGACACGCCAAGCAGATCAGCCGCGCGCGTGAAGCTTTTCGCCTCCACGACCGCGCGGAACACTTTGAGGCTTGTCAGATAGTCCATGTCTCGGTCCTTGGGGAGTGCGGCGCGGGTATTTGCAATCTGCCTTTGCAGCCAGGCTATTTCGTATCACGACGCCCGGATTCTCCTGCAAACCGGGCTTTTTTGCCGATCGTCGCATCACGCAGAAGGGGAAACTCGCGCCATCGAGTCATTTTCCCATCCGATGAGAAATGATTTCTTTCTTTGAGAATTGGCGAGAGAGACTTTCGTCATGAAACCTCCGGCCAAATCGCCCTCTGTCATCGATCGCGTCCTCCACGCGCTGACCAGCGTCGCCCGCGCGGGAAGGCCGATCGGCGCGAAGCAGATCGCAGAGGACATTGGCGCGCCGTTGTCCACGGTGTACCGGCTGCTGGGCTCGCTTAAAGCATGGGGCCTCTTGCAGGAGCACGCGAATTCCGGCCTGTTCGAACCGGGTCCGTCCAGCGTGCAACTTGCGTGGGGTTTCGACCAGAACGCGCAGCTCGTGACTCAAAGCCGCGACGAAATCAGGGCGCTCGTGCAGCGGACCGGCGAGAGTGTCGGCCTGCTCGTGCCGATCAACGACACAGTCGTCTGCCTCTCGATGGTCGAAAGCGACCAGCCGCTGCGCTGCTCGTTCGCGCGTGGCCGCACGCATCCGCTGACACGCGGCGCTTCGGCGAAAGCGCTGCTCGCATTCCTGCCCGAAGCAAAAGCCAATGCCGTGATTGCTGGCAGCACACTCAACGACCCTGAAAGCGCCGCCGCGCTGCATGTGCAACTGGAGGAGATCCGCCGCCGGCGATTTGCGACGAGCGAAAGCGAAGTCGACATAGGCGTTTGGGGGGTGAGCGCCCCGCTTATATCGGATGCGGGACGACTCGAAGGAACCATCACCTTGATGGCTCCTGTTGCTCGCATTGCTGGACGAGAAGCCGAACTGGCGCAGCTCACGCGCGCGGCGGCAGACCGTATCAGCTACAAACTTTGAGCCCCTTATTTCTCACTTTGCGTAGTCCACGCTATCCACGCTATTCAAGGAAACCAGCATGAAACTGACCCAGGTACTTTCCGCCCTCGCGCTCGCCGTTGTAGTCAGCGTGGCCGTCGCTCCAGCTGCCCGCGCCGCCGATGACACCATCCGGGTCGCGACCGACGCGACCTTCCCTCCGCTCGAATTCGTCAAGGACGGCAAGCGCACGGGCTTCGATATAGAGTTGATCGACGCCATGGCCAAGACCATGGGCAAGAAAGTGCAATGGGTGGATATCGACTTCAAAGGGCTGATTCCGGGGCTGATCGCAAACCGTTTCGATGTCGCCGCCTCGGGTATCTACATGACGGATGAACGCCGCAAGGTCGTCGACTTCACCGATCCGTACTATAAGGGCGGCCTCGTTGTACTGGTGCGCAAGAACGACACATCGATCAAGACACCCGCCGATCTCGACGGCAAGAAGGTCACCGTGCAGGTCGGCACGAAGTCGGTCGCCTTCCTGAAAGACAACTATCCGAAGGTGCAGCGGGTGGAGGTTGAGAAGAACCAGGAGATGTTTGACCTGGTGAACATCGGCCGCGCCGATGCCGCGGTGACCGGGCGCCCCGCCGCTGTCGAATATGCGAAGGTGCAGCCCAACGTACGTGTACTCGACAAGGGGCTCACGACCGAACTGTACGGCTTCGCGCTGCGCAAGGACGAAACCGCGCTGACCGCGCAGATGAACAAGGCGCTGCTGACGCTGCGCGCTAACGGCACCTACGACGCGCTCACGACGAAGTGGTTCGGCAAGCAGTGATGCGGCGGCCCTTACAGGAGTAACCGATGACGCTCGATTTTTCGCCCGTATGGGCAGGCTGGGAAGCACTCGCGACCGGCGCTGCGACGACTATCGAAGTCACGGCCTGTTCGCTGGTACTCGGCTGCGTGCTGGGCTTGCTGGTCGGGATCGGCAGGCTCGCGCCGCAGCGCCGCGTGGTCTATGGCATCTGCACCGCCTATCTCACGTTCATACGCGGCACGCCCCTGCTCGTGCAACTTTTCATCCTGTTCTTCGGCCTGCCGCAGTTCGGCATCATGCTGCCCGCGTTTGCTTGCGGCGTGCTCGGACTCGGCGTGTATAGCGGCGCGTATGTGTCGGAAATCGTGCGAGGTTCGATCCAATCAGTGGACCGCGGGCAGATGGAAGCCGCGCGATCACTTGGGATGCCTTATCGAATGGCGATGCGCAAGGTGATCTTGCCGCAAGCGTTCGTGCGCATGATTCCGCCGCTTGGCAACGAATTTATTGCGTTGATCAAGAACTCGGCGCTCGTCTCCTTGCTGACGATCAACGACCTCATGCACGAAGGCGAGAAGATCATCAGTGTGTCGTACCGGTCGTTGGAGGTGTACATAGTGATCGCGTTCATCTACCTGATCCTGACGAGCGCGACCTCACTGGTGTTGCGCAAGACGGAAAGAACCCTGCGTGCCGACGGGAGAGTCTGATCATGAGCACGACCGTGAATATGAGTATGAATGAACCCATTATTTCAGTCAGGCAACTGGCAAAGTCATTCGGACTCAACCGTGTGTTGAACGGTATCGATATCGACGTCCAGCCCTCTCAGGTGATCGTGGTGATCGGGCCAAGCGGTTCGGGAAAGAGCACCTTCCTCCGCTGCCTGAACGGACTGGAAACGGCCGAAGAAGGCACGGTCCGGATCTGCGGCCATGCGCTTGTAGACAACGGCCGGATGATCGATGAGAACGGCCTGAACCGGATCCGCCGGGATGTGGGCATGGTGTTTCAATCGTTCAACCTGTTCCCGCACCTGACCGTGCTGCAGAATGTCACGCTCGCGCCGCGCTCGCTGGCTCGCGTGAGCGCGGCGGAAGCTGACGCAGAAGCACGCGCGCTGCTGGCGAAGGTCGGGCTCGGTCATAAGGCAGACGTTTATCCGGGCACTTTGTCCGGTGGACAAAAGCAACGCGTGGCGATTGCGCGGGCGCTTGCGATGCATCCGCAAGTCATGCTTTTCGATGAACCCACTTCCGCGCTCGATCCCGAGTTGGTCGGCGAAGTGCTGCAGGTCATGCAGGCTCTGGCGAGCGAAGGCATGACCATGCTTATCGTCACGCATGAGATGAACTTTGCGCGCGATGTGGCAGACACGATCGTGGTGATGGATCATGGCAGCGTGATCGAGGCAGGACCGCCGGAACAGATTTTCGGGGCGCCGCGCGAAGCCCGTACGCGCAGCTTCTTGCAAGCGGTCTTGTCGCGCGAACAGGCGGCTTGAGCGGGAAGCCCTGATGCCTCAGGATGCGCCGGTCTCTGCCGGCCAGGGCCAGCGACTAAAACGCGATTCCGGCGTGGCTTCATCTGACGGTGCAGGCAGCCCTTCGGCAAACCACGCGGCCTCGGTTCTGCGCTCGCTTACATAACGCTGCCACCCGTCCGCGTTTCCAGCGAAGAGATCATGCTGCACCGTCGATGCCAGCAATGACCGGTTGAGGTCCTCATCGAGGAGCGTTTTCGGCCAAAGGAAAAACGCGGCGGTCGCGCGGTCGTTCACCTGTTGCGGGGTCATGGCGGCATCGAGATATCCGAGCCATGTGAAGGTGGCAAGCGAGTCCTCACGCGCTATTGCGTCGCCAAGCGTGGCGTACCGTTGGCCACTGCGCGACAAGCACGACAGCGCCTCAAGCACATCGCCCAGATGCAGCAATAGCGCACGTCGTTCATAAGCATCTTTCATTAAAATCTCCAGATTCATTGGACCGGCCCGGTTCACTCGCGGACGCTCGAGTCGTTCGTTAGCATGAAGTGAGCATGAAGTGGTCCAGCATACGATTGGCGGTCACGCGAAACGCTCGCTCCGCTTTTGACATTCCCTTAGCCTGCGATCATAGCCGGGCACGTACGACCGTTCGTGCGCTTCATCAGGCCGGTGCCGAACTGCTTGAACGTGGCTGCTGGTGAATCTCTCTAACAAGTCGGCAGCATGAACCCGCGAACCATCGTCAAGCGTCGGCCCCGAGCTTCTGAAAGCTCAGACGATAATCATTCGGCGACACCCCCAAGCGTTGCCTGAACACAATCCGCATGCGGTCCGCCGTGCCGAAACCGCACTCATACGCGATCGTTTTCAACGGCGTTGCGCTGCTTTCCAATGCGTTCCGTGCCGCATCAATACGCGCCCGCTCCACGAAATCATGCGGCGTCACGCTGGTCGCCTCAACGAAGGCCCGCGCGAAATTACGCTCGCTCATGCCCGCGATCTGCGCCAGCTTTTCAACCGTCATCCGTTCGCCAATATGCTCCATCACGTATGTCTGCACCTTCGCTGCGGGCGAGGTCTCGTCGGCAGGCGCACTCAGATACGGGCTGAATTGCGACTGGCCGCCGCGGCGCTGCGCAAATACCACGAGACGTTTGGCGACAGCGAGCGCAATCCGCGGACCGTGATCTTCAGCAACAAGCGAGAGGGCAACGTCGATCCCCGCCGTCACGCCCGCCGATGTCACCAGGTTGCCATCGCGAATATGAATACGGTCGAGCTCGACGCGGGCCAGCGGAAATTGCCGTGCGAGTTGCGGCGCATTTTGCCAGTGCGTCGTGACATGACGGCCATCGATCAGACCGGCATGGCCCAGCGCGAACGCGCCGGTGCAGATCGAACCGTAGCGTTCGCAACGGGAAGCCACGTCGCGCAGCCACGTACTCAGGCGCAAATCGGGGGGATCGAAGGGCAGCCCGGGACCGCCCGCCACGAGGGCGACGTCGTAATGCTGCTGCGGTGCCTCACACGCAATGTCCGCCAGCATTCGCGTGCCGTTCGACGTGCGCACGGGCACGTTGTCCACGCTGACGAGCGTGATCGCATACCCCTCGCCCGACGCGACGAAACCGTTCGCTTCGGCGAATACATCGAGTGGACCGGCGACATCGAGCGCCTGCACTTGCGGAAAAATCGCGATGGCGACGCTACGCATTACCTGTTGCTCCCATGCAATTTATTGCCGTCGACCGGCTGTTTTCCAAGCGTTTTACGCACTTGGCAGGAGACGCCGTACGGTTGGCAGACTTCGACGGACCCATTGCATTGCGGCTATGGCGGCGTCCGGCCACACTGAATTCGTCGTCAACACCCTTTCGTTTCTCCCGATGACCCGCTTCGGACAGCGCATTTTAGCAAGGTGTTCGTGGCATCGAGTGCGGCATCGAGGACAGGCCAACCTTCAAGGAGCATTGAACATGACCACCACCATTGCCGGCATCCATATTCCCGACAGCGCCATGGCGCGCGCCGCAACCGAACTCATTCGCGATACCGAGCCGGACCTGCTCTATAACCACTCGCGCCGCGTGTTCCTGTTCGGCGCGCTGACCGGCGAGCGTCGCAAGCTCGCCTACGATGCGGAACTGCTTTACATCGGCGCCATGTTCCATGACATGGGCTTGATCGACGCGTACAGCAGCACGACCGACCGCTTCGAGGTGGACGGTGCGAACGCCGCGCGCGACTTCCTGAAGGGTTACAGCATTAACGAGCACGATATAGAACAAGTGTGGGATTCGATCGCATTGCACACCACGCCGGGCGTTCCGCAGCACAAGAAGCCGGTGGTCGCGCTGGTCACGGCGGGCGTGGAGATGGACGTGCTCGGACTCGCGTACGATGAATTCACGGAATCCCAGCGCAAGCAGGTCATCGCCGTGCATCCGCGTGAGGTGAATTTCAAGGAAGGGATCATCGATGCGTTCGCGCACGGCACGATCAAAAAGCCCGAGACCACGTTCGGCAACGTGAAAGCCGATGTCCTCGCACTCAAGGATCCCACGTACAAGCGCCTGAATTTCTGCAGCCTGATCCTGGGGTCGTCGTGGAACGACAGCGCGGCCGGCTGCGCTCATTGCAGCGATCCGACGCACAAGCACCAGTAATTTGTCGAGCCTGAATGGCCGCCCCTCTACTGGAGCGGCCTGTTTATCGTTAAAACAGATAAGCGTATGGGATTTGGTTCGTTGACGTTGTTCTCGGGGGATTCTAGATTCGGGGTCTAAGCAGGGTTTTGCGGCGTATATTCTTGATGCATCTCTGCCGCTCCACCTCAGCGTTCCCGCCCCGAATTGAATTGACGAGTCCCGCGTGACAACCTTATCCCCGCACCAGACCATCGAGATCACCCCGTTTGAAGGTTCGCCGTTAGGCGCTGAAGTGACAGGCCTCGACCTGAGCCAGCCGCTTGCCGACGAAGACTTCAAGCGCATCCATCGCGCTCACCTCGATCATCACGTGGTCGTGTTCCGCGACCAGCGCATCACGCCCGACCAGCAAATCACCTTCAGCCGTCGTTTCGGTCCGCTGCAAATCCACGTGCTGCGCCAGTTCCAGTTGACCGGCCACCCGGAGATCCTGATCGTCTCCAACGTGCTCGAAGACGGCAAGCCGATCGGTCTCGGCGACGCCGGGCATTTCTGGCATTCGGACCTGTCGTACAAGGAAACACCGAGTCTCGGTTCCTTGCTGCATGCACAGGAATTGCCGGCGGAAGGCGGCGACACGCTGTTCGCCAACATGCATCTGGCATGGGACACGCTGCCGCAAGCGCTTCGCGACGCCGTGAAGGGACGCTCGGCCGAGCACACCTATCTGGCGAAATACGCCGAGTTGCAAAAGCGCAGCCCGTGGCGCCCCAACCTTTCAGCCGAACAGATCGCGGAGGTAAAAGCGGTTGTGCATCCGATCATTCGCACGCATCCGGAAACGGGCCGCAAAGCGCTGTTCGTCAGCGAGCACTTCACCACGCACGTGATCGGCTTGCCGGAAGATGAGAGCCGCGACCTGCTGCAAGCCCTCTTCGAACACAGCGTTCGCGACGAACATATCTACCGGCATGTGTGGCGCGAGCACGACCTCGTCTTCTGGGACAACCGCTCGCTCATGCACCTCGCAGCGGGCACGCCGGATCATCTGCGCAGAAAAATGTATCGAACGACGATTGAAGGCGATACGCCGTTCTGAGCGGTCAGGCGCCCTGCTTTAAATTAAATTCTAAAAAAACCTCTTCGGATTTTCAATGCCGCTTCCGCTCTTCTCAAGGCGGGGACCTGGGGGTTCCCGTTCATCGTTGCGCTCGCTCTCTGCCGCGTTCATTTCGATCTCTGTTGCCCTCTCGTCGCTTGCCGCACCCACGCCGGCACGCGCCGAGGGCACCCTCCGCATCGCGGAGCAGTTCGGCGTGGTGTATCTGCTGCTGAACGTCGCGCGTGACCAGAAACTGATCGAGCAGGAAGGCAAGAAAGCCGGTGTCGATATCAAGGTGGACTGGCTGAAGTTGTCGGGAGGCGCGGCAATCAATGACGCATTGTTGTCCAATTCCATCGACATCGCGGCTGCAGGCGTCGGTCCGTTGCTGACAATCTGGGACCGCACGCACGGCAAGCAGAACGTGAAGGGCGTAGCCTCGCTGGGCAATCTGCCGTACTACCTCGTATCTAATAATCCGAATGTGAAAACCATCGCGGATTTCACGGAGAAGGACCGCATTGCAGTGCCGGCGGTATCGGTGTCCGTGCAATCGCGCGTGCTGCAATTCGCTGCGGCCAAGCGCTGGGGCGACAAGGACTACGATCGCCTGGACAAGTTGACTCAAGCCGTGCCGCACCCGGATGCCGCCGCAGCAATCATTGCCGGCGGGACGGAAATCACCGGGCACTTCGGCAATCCGCCGTTCCAGGACCAGGAATTGGCAGGCAATCCAAAAGCACATATTGTGCTGAATTCCTACGATGTCCTCGGCGGTCCCGGCTCGTCCACCGTGCTCTACGCGACAGAAAAATTCCACGATAACAATCCTAAGACGTATCGCGCATTCATCGCCGCGCTCGCCGATGCCGCGCGCTTCGTCTCAGCGAACCCGGAGGCGGCTGCGGATATCTATATCCGCGTGAACAACGCCAGGATCGATCGCAAGCTGCTGATCGGGATTATCAAGAACCCGGACACGCAGTTCAAGATCACACCGCAGAACACGCTTGGCCTCGCCCAGTTCATGTACCGGGTCGGCGCGATCAAGAATGAGCCGAAGTCATGGCAAGACTATTTCTTCGCCGATCCGGCGCTCGGCAACGGAAGCTGAGCCTGCCTGCTGCATGGCCACACTCTGACAACGCCCGCGACGCTCAAGCGGGCTTTTTTTTACCATCGTTCGACCATCGCTCGAACATACGATCGCAGCACTGGAGCGGCAAAATCGCCGCTTATGCGTCGGTGTGTTTTGAATATGCGCAATGATTGGTTCACGTGCGTAAAGCGCCCCGCTATGGTCGTGTTTTATGCACGAATGCACAGCCATGGCCGCCAACCCTACCGTTCTATATGCGCCGCCCGGGAGCCGCAATGCTCCCGCGACGAGCGCGAAGCTTCTCACCGTCGACAACGTCAGTCTCGAGTACCGCACCCGCGAGCGCATCGTTCGTGCGACGCATGAAGTCAGCTTCGACGTGTATGGCGGAGACCGCTTCGTGCTGCTTGGACCGTCCGGTTGCGGCAAGTCAACGCTGTTGAAAGCGGTGGCGGGTTTTATCGAACCGACCGCAGGCACCATCCGGATCGACGACAAACTGGTGCGAGGTCCCGGCACCGATCGCATTGTCGTATTCCAGGAATTCGATCAGTTGCCGCCGTGGAAAACCGTGCTGCAAAACGTGGCCTTTCCATTGCGTGTCGCGAAGAAACTGAGCCGCGCGGAAGCCCGTGACCGAGCGTTGCACTTCCTGGATAAAGTGGGCCTCACTGCTTTCGCCGATGCTTACCCGCATACACTTTCCGGTGGCATGAAACAGCGCGTGGCAATCGCTCGCGCACTGGCGATGCAACCCCGTGTGTTGCTGATGGACGAACCCTTCGCTGCACTGGATGCACTCACGCGCCGCAAGATGCAGGAAGAGCTGCTGCGCTTGTGGGAAGAGGCGAGTTTCACGCTGCTGTTCGTCACGCATTCGATTGAGGAAGCGTTGATTGTCGGCAACCGCATCTTGCTGCTGACGCCGCATCCCGGCCAGGTGCGTGCCGAGTTGAACAGCCATCAATTCACCAAGGACAGCTCGGGACGCAACGACTTTCAGCAAAGCGTTGCGCGCATTCATCGGCTGCTGTTTGAAGACACGGAGGTCGCTCAATGAGCACGCCGACCATTCCCTCGTTCGAACCTGTCGCGCTCGCGCCGCCGGTTCGCGAAGAATACGAACGCATTCCCGAACCGCTGCAGGATGTCGCCGTGGAGGCGCCGTTACCGTTCGGCAAACGGCTGTCAAATCAGACGTGGTTACGCAAGGCGTTGATCGCCCTGGTGCTGATCGGGATCTGGGAAGCGGCCGCTCGTGCGGTTGGCAACGACCTGCTGTTACCCACCTTCACCGACACCTTAACCGCGTTCGTGCAGGGCATCTGGTCGGGCGAACTCATCGCCAAAACGGCGATCTCGCTGTCCGTGCTGTTGAGGGGGTATCTGCTCGGCGTGGCGCTGGCGTTCGTGCTGACGTCGCTTGCCGTGTCGACGCGATTTGGCCGGGACCTGCTGTCCATGCTGACCGCCATGTTCAACCCGTTGCCGTCCATTGCGCTGCTGCCGCTTGCGTTGTTGTGGTTCGGCTTGGGAACAGGGAGCCTGCTGTTCGTGCTGGTGCATTCGGTACTGTGGCCGCTCGCGTTGAACACCTACTCCGGCTTTCAATCGGTACCGGAAACGCTGCGCATGACCGGCCGCAACTACGGGCTGAAGGGGCTTCGGCATGTACTGCTGATCCTGGTCCCCGCAGCCTTGCCTTCCATCCTCGCCGGGCTTCGTGTGGGCTGGGCGTTTGCGTGGCGAACGCTGATCGCCGCGGAACTGGTGTTCGGCGCCAGCTCCGGAAATGGCGGCCTCGGCTGGTACATCTTTCAGAACCGTAACGAGCTGTATACGGATCGCGTATTCGCGGGGTTGGCAGCAGTTATTGTGATTGGTCTGGTCGTCGAGCACCTCGTCTTCGATACCTTCGAACGGCTTACGGTGCGTCGTTGGGGCGTGCAGCGTTAGAAGGCTTGGGCTGCGAACAAGCTCAAAAGAAGCCCGCCGGGCAAACCTGGCGGGCTGTATTCAAAACACGCTTCAGAATATATTAACCGGGACATTCACCATCAAACGATAAACGTCGCTGCTGGAATCCGAGTAGTACGTGCCGCCGTGATGATGCATGTAATAGAACTTTGCAGTCGTTCCCTTCAACTTTCCAGAGCCGAACGTATAAGACGGGATGACACCGAACTCGTAATGAGTGCCATGAACCGGCTCTCCATTCTTCCAGTAGAGATCATGCAGTGAGCTCGACGGATCGGCGTATCGATTCGCCATATCCGACGCATCCGCACCCCAGCCATACGCGGTCCACGCCGTCAATTTCAAACCCGGAACACCATAACGGCTCATGTTGACCGTGTAGCTGAGCGACAAGGATTTTTCGTGCGGTGCGTTGTAATCGACGTCCAGCGAATTCGCCAGATAATCGCCTGCCGATTGCCCGACGTAATCGAAGAACTGATTGCTCGCGATTTGCTGGAATCCCACCGCTACCGTGTGCGCGTTGTGTGTACCTGAGAGCAGCAAGCTATACGCGTGGTTATTGATGGAACCTTCGCGACTTTGCCCAATATCATGCGTGTAGTAATAGGTCAGCCCGCCTGTCCAGCGAATCCGTGACGGATCTCCAATGCTGTGCGAGAGCGACAGATAATATTGATCCCACACATTTTCCGCGCGACTGCCGTATAACGACACGGTCGTATCGTCATTAGGCGTGTAGTCGCCGCCCACGAACGTGAAGCGGCTGAAGCGAGTGCCGCCGTATTCGGTCGACAACGACGAGACGCTAGTCTGGCCGCGCGCCAGAACCGCGTCCACACTCCCCGCCTTGAGCGTCAGGTTCTTGATCTCGTCGCTCGCGAGGGAAACACCCCGGTACGTTGGCGGCAGTGCGCGGTTATCGTGGGGAACGAGAAAGGGATTATCGAATAATTGTTGACCATATTTAACAACCGTATTCGATACCCGCGCTTTCACGTCCCACACGCCCGGGTAGGTCCAGGCGAGCTGGTTTTGACCACTTTGCCCGTCGTGATTCAAATGCACGCGGTTACCCGCGCCTTGGCCGCCATTCAGCTTGAATGCGCTGAACAACGACGCGTCAAAACCGACACCAAATAACCCGCGCGTATACCCCGATTCAAATACCGCCTGATTACCAAGGATCGAAGCGTCCTTCTTTTGAATACCCACTCCTTCGAGGTGTTCGGTGTAACTGCGAAACAAAAGATTGAAATGTGAATCTTCGATAAACCCCTTGGACTTCGACTGATTACTGATCGGCGCGTCGGCTTCGGAATTCGGCGGAGAACTAGGAGGCGCCTCGGTATGCCGTGTTGGAACATCATCATCTTCCGCAAAAGCGGGCATGGCCGGGGAAATCAAACCAGTGAAAACAATTAGAGATAGCGCGATCGAGCGCTTTTGTTGTTTCATTTGCTTGTCTCTTAATTCTTATGGGCAGCGAGTAAAGGACCGATGGTCGTTCTCATATATTTCAGCGCAAGCGAGAGCGCACGCCGGGCTCGGAACGACTCACCGGAGGGTTGTGACGGCAGGGACTACGGGACTACGAAAAATTTTCGATTGGCCGAACGACTCCCCGGCTTCCGTTAAGAACGGAGGCCATCGGCGCTGCCAGGGGTGTCGAAACGGCGGTTAATTCAAGCGCTTGATCAGGCAAAAATCAGGCAAGCAAGCAGGCTGCGGCGACTCCATGTTCAAGCGCGCGCAGCGGTGGCACTTCAACCGAACAACGCGCCTCCGCTATGGGACAACGGGTATGAAAGACGCAACCCGTTGGAGGATTGATCGGACTGGGAATATCGCTGGACAGGATCTGCACGACCTTCGTCCGTTCGATAGCCGGATTCGGCACAGGTACAGCCGAAAGCAACGCCCGCGTGTACGGATGTCGAGGACGCGCATAAAGCGAATGTTTGTCGGCGAGCTCCATGACGTGGCCGAGATACATGACCATGACGCGGTCCGAAATGTGCTTGACCACGGCCAGGTCGTGCGCGATAAAAATCAGCGCAAGCTTCATTTCCTGCTGCAAGGACTTGAGCAGGTTGACGATCTGTGCCTGGATCGAAACGTCGAGGGCTGATACAGGTTCGTCACAGACAATCAGCTTCGGCTCCACGATCAACGCACGCGCAATCCCGATACGCTGACATTGCCCACCCGAAAATTCGTGCGCGTAGCGGTTGATCATCTGCTCGCGCAAGCCGACCTTCGCCATCATCGCGCGCACCCGCTGGTTCATTTCGTCCTTCGACATGCCCGGCCGATGTTCACGCAACGGCTCCGTAATGATCTGCCCGACCGTCATGCGTGGATCGAGCGAAGCAAGCGGGTCCTGGAAGATCATCTGGATGTCGGCCCGCACGCCGTGCCACTGCTTCGTCGTGGCGCCGCTGAGATCCTTGCCCATCCACACGATTTCACCCTGCGTAGCGGGAATCAGATTGAGGATGGCGCGCGACAAAGTTGACTTTCCGCAGCCCGATTCACCCACCACGCCGAGCGTCTCACCGGCCTTCAGGTCGAAACTCACGCCGTCCACGGCCTTCAGCGTGCGCGACGGCGCCCACGGCAACTTGCTCTTCGCCTTGACGTTGAAATGAACCCGGACGTCACGTACTGACAGGATGGTTTGCTCAGACATGGGCGACCTCGTGCAACGACTTCATCTGCTCGACCGGGCGATTGCAGGCACGCAGCCAGGTGGTGTCGCCGCCGAACGATTCGAGCGGCGGGACTGCTTCAGCACAACGCTGGCTCGCATCTATGCAGCGCTCCTGGAACGGACAGCCCGACGG
>NZ_JAQGMM010000247.1 GCF_028292365.1 Caballeronia sp. | reverse complement strand
AAGAAGCCCCGGATATAGGAGACTGTTCGATGGAAATGTCCCATGCGCCGGGCGACCGTGCGCTGCTCAATCGCGTGCTCTGGCGGGTGATGCCAATTGTCATGCTGATGTATTTAATCGCGGTTATCGACCGGCAAAACGTTGGCTTTGCGAAGCTTCAGATGGTCCATGCTTTGGGCATGAGCGAGGCGGCTTACGGCCTCGCATCGTCGCTGTTTTTCATCGGCTACCTGGTTTTCGAGGTGCCTAGCGCGCTGGCCGTGCATCGGTACGGCGCGCGCATCTGGTTCGCCCGGATCGTCCTGACGTGGGGTCTGCTGACCATCGTGCTGGGCTTTTGCGTGTCGGGATCGATGTTCTATAGCCTGCGGTTTTTGTTGGGCGCGGCTGAAGCTGGTTTATACCCTGGCCTGATCTACTATCTGACCCTGTGGTTTCCAAAGAGCTATCAGGTTCGCGTGCTTGGTTTGCTCACACTTGGCAGCGCCTTCGGCAACATGTTCGGCTCCATCATGGGCGGCGTATTTCTCGACATGAATGGGTGGCTCGGCCTCGCCGGCTGGCAATGGGTGTTCATTGCAACCGGGATTCCCGCGCTGATCGTGACACTGCTCACATGGCTCTATCTGCCGGATGTACCGCAGAAAGCCGGGTTTCTTTCCAGCACCGAACAGGCGCGGCTCAGTGCATTAATCGAGCGCGAGCGTGCGCCGATTGCCGGCCACGCAAGCTTGTGGTCGGCGCTCGTCGACCCTCGCACGTTGTTGTTCTCGTTCGCCTACATGCTTGTGCTGACGGCGTTGTATGGCGTGATCTATTGGCTGCCGACCGTAATCAAGGGCTTCGGCGTGTCGGGTTCGGTCAATGGCCTCCTGAACGCAATCCCTTGGGGCATTGCCGCGATCATGCTGCTGATCCTGCCCGGCCGCTTGCGTCATGAACAAGGCGTGCTCACGGCAATGGCGGGTATTGCCATCCTCGGCGTCGCGTGTTTTCTCGTCAGCGTAAGCGCCGACTCGGTGCTGATCCGCTTCATTGCTCTTGCAATAGGAACGCCTTGCATCTCGCTGGTGCTGCCGTGCTTCTGGTCGATCCCGCCACGTTATTTCCGGGGCGCGCAGGCCGCGGCGAGCGTGGCGGCTATCAGCAGCTTCGGCAACTTTGGCGGATTCCTCGCGCAAAACATCATGCCCTGGGTCGCCAAGCATGGTGGCAGTCCCGGCGCGGCGATGTTCGTTCCCGCTGCCTGCCTCACGTTGCTTGCTATCGGTGCGATCTGCTTCCGTACGAGACAAACCGCTCTGCCGGCGAAGATCTAGGTCCCCGGATGTGGGGCAGGTTTTGGCCCTTCACAGCGACACGATAAAAATTGCCGGATAAGTCGTTTCGCGGCCGCGGCGGGTTGATTGCCCAACGCGACGCCGGTTGATCCGCAAGTCAGCAATCTGGAGACAACGATGTACAAGAAAAAGGATGCGCCGTGGAAGACCGTTGTCGCGTCGACTATCGGCAATGCGCTGGAGTGGTATGACTTCCTGATCTACGGATATCTGTCGGTTGTTATAGCGAAGCAGTTTTTTCCTACCGATGATCCCGTCACCTCGATGTTGCTGACCACCGCGACCTTCGGCGTAGGTTTCATCATCCGTCCGATCGCCGGCATCGTCATTGGCATGTATGCGGACCGGGTAGGGCGCAAGGCGGCGCTGTCGTTCGTGATTTTCCTGATGCTGATTTCAACGGCCATGCTCGCTTTTTCGCCCACGTATAAACAGGTCGGCATTCTGGCGCCGATCATTGTTGTGTGCTCGCGGATACTCCAGGGGATCTCGGTTGGCGGTGAATTCGGCAGCGCCACGGCACTTCTGATCGAATACGCTCCACCCGGCCGACGTGGCTTTTACGGTAGTTGGCAGATGTTCGCGCAGTCCATCGGCGTGTTCATGTCGACCCTGATGGGCGCCGTGCTCACCAGTGTGTTTACTGCAGAGGCCTTGTCGTCCTGGGCCTGGAGACTGCCGTTCTTGTTCGGCCTGGTGATCGGTCCAATTGGTTTTTATATCAGGAGAAATATTCAGGAACCCGACGTATTTGTGAGGGCAAACAAAGCGAAAACAGTATCGATCAAGGAAATTTTCAGCCGCTATCCCGCGGAACTGTTTGTTTCTTTCGCATTGGGCGCGGTGACGAACATCATGGTGTATGTGTTGATTGCCTACCTGCCCATCTACGCGGTCCAGTCGCTCAACCTGCCGTTGAACGCGCCTTTCACGGTCCTCACGGTGACGCTCGCCGTGCGGATGGTGCTGGTCCCGCTGTTCGGTCATCTATCCGACAAGATCGGCCGCAAGATCATTATGGGCACCGCCTTGACGTTGTTCGCGCTGTCGATCTACCCGGCATTCATGTGGCTGACGAACCACCCGAGTATGTCCGGCCTGATGGCGATCGAACTGGTGTTCGCGCTGTTGATGGCTGCGACCCTGGGGCCGGTTTCTGCGACGCTGGCCGAGCTGTTTCCGACCAGCATCCGGTCCACGGGCTTGTCGCTTACCTACAATCTCACGGCATCTTTGTTGGGCGGATTTACGCCCTTCATGCTGACCTGGCTGGTTGCCAGAACCGGCGACAAGCTGATGCCCGCGCACTATCTTGTCGGATTTCTCGTCCTCGGCGCAGTCTCGTTGCTTTTCTACAAGGAGCGGGATACGCAAGCCGCGTTGACCGACGATGACAACGAAACGCTTGCCGCGCCCGACACTTCATTCAGCGTTCGAGTCAATTGATGTCCACACTGGATACCGCGATGACTAAAGAAGAAAGAGCCATGTCAGAAACCAGGACGCGAGTCGTGCCGTGGGTGATCTCGCACCGTGGACAAGCAAGTAGCGGCTCAGTGATCAGGGAAATAACAAAGCGGTTGCAGAGGTTGCCGGACGCTATCTCGTTTGCCGGTGGTTTGCCGGCCCCCGAGACCTTTCCTGTTGACGCCATTCGCGAGTGTTTTGATACCGTGCTGCGTCGCGAAGGTAAACGTGCGCTTCAGTATGGCCCGTCCGACGGCTACCCGCCGCTGCGCGCGTGGATCGCCGAAACCATGTCGGTCGATGGCGTTCACGTTTCTCCGGATCAAGTCCTGATTGTGTCCGGTTCGCAGCAAGGGCTCGAGTTGCTCGGCACGCTTCTGCTGAACGAGGGCGATGCCGTGCTGGTCGAAACGCCCACTTATGTGGGCGCGTTGCAGGCACTCGCTCTTCATGGCGCGCAGTTTGTGTCGGTGCGCTCGGACGAGGGCGGTTTGATCCCGTCAGCGCTCGCCGAAGCAGCTCAAAACAGCACACGCCGGAACGCGTTTCTATACACCATCCCCAGCTTCCAGAATCCCACGGGGAACACGCTCTCGGAGCAGCGGCGCATCGATCTGGTCGACGAAGCTGCGCGACTGGGCCTGCCGATCATCGAAGACGATCCGTACGGCTGGCTCGATCATCAAGGTACGCGCCGCAGGACGCTACATTCGCTCAATCCGGAAGGGGTTGTGTTTCTGGGCTCTTTTTCGAAGATCCTTTCGCCGGGTATCCGGCTCGGTTACGTCGTTGTTCCCGCGACGCTGTCGGCCCGTCTTGAGCGAATCAAACAGGCGGCCGACCTGCATACCTCAATGATTACCCAAATGGCCATTTACGAACTGCTGAAGACGGGCTTCCTGGATTCGCATCTTCCAGTCCTGCGTCAGCTATACCGGCGCAAATGCGACGCGATGATCCAGGCGCTGGGCGTGCACTTCCCGGCTGGCGCGACGTGGTGCCGGCCAGAAGGCGGCATGTTTGTCTGGGTCACGCTGCCGGAGCATCTGGACGCAACGGCGCTGCTTGAAGATGCGTTGGACGCGGGTGTCGCGTTCGTACCGGGATCAGGGTTCTATGCGAATGCTCCCCGGGTGAACACGATGCGACTTAGTTTCGCGACTGTCTCAGTGGAGCAGATAGAGACAGGGATCGAACGTCTAGGCCGCTTGCTGGCCGCGAAGCGCTAACCCCTCTAACCCATAAGCCGCGGGAAAGGGCTCTTTACAAGAATATGCGCAGATCAATTATTTCGTATAGCTAACAAAATAATTAACAAAAGGAGCGCTTGGCCAGCTAACCCGTGAAATCCCTGAGTCGATCAGACCACTACAAAAAATTTGGATCAGGTCGTCATTTTCTACCAGACCTCATTGTCCTTAGGAGACCCTCAATGAAAAAATACGCCGCCCTTGCTATTGCCGCTGCTTCTGTCAGTGCCGCCCACGCTCAAAGCAGCGTGACGCTGTACGGTATTGTCGATGCCGGTTTTGTGATCAACACCAACTCGGGTGGCAAACCGCTTCGCGCGCTGACAGGCGGCAACCAAAGTGCCAACCGTTTCGGCTTCACCGGCGCGGAAGACCTGGGCGGAGGACTCAAAGCCATATTCACGTTGGAGAACGGATTTAACGCCGCTAACGGAACCCTGGCAAGCGGCTTGTTATTCAGTCGCCAGGCATTCGTCGGACTCAGCGGACGTTACGGCTCGGTCACGCTCGGGCGCCAGTACACAACCTTGTCCAGTTTCCTGGGACCGTTCGAAGCCGGCTCGGACTGGGCCGCGCGAGGCACCGGCTACGCTTATCACCCGGGCGGACTGGACGACATCGACGGCTCCGAGCGCGCCAATAATTCGATCAAGTTCACCAGCGCGACCTTCAGCGGTTTTCAAGTGGGCGGCCTGTATAGCTTGGGCGGCGTGTCGGGCAATACCACGCAAAACGAAATCATCTCGTTTGGCGTGAACTACGGGTACGGCCCGTTCAAGGCGGCAGCAGCGTACCTGTTTGCCAAGAATCCAAATTTTTCACTGTTCGGTAATAACGGGACCAGCAATGCGCCGACAAGCGCGAATGCAAACAACATCACCAGCCCTGTTTTCAGCGGATATGCATCGGCGGCGTCGCAGCAGGTCATTGGCGCGGGTGCGTCTTATGTCGTCGGTCCGGCAACGCTTGGCGTCCTTTACTCCAACACGAAACTCAACGATATCGGCGGCACTTCCATTAACGGAGTGAAACCGGCTACCGGACTCGTGGGCTCGACCGCCACGTTCAACACCGGCGAAGTCAACTTGAAATACATGGTGACGCCCTCGCTGTTGCTGGGTGCTGAATATGCCTATACGAAGACCAGTGCTTACATGAACAAGAGTGGCGCCAGTTATCAGCAGGTCAATGTGGGTGCGGACTATTTCCTGTCCAAGCTGACCGATCTGTATCTGATGGTGCTGCACGAGAAGGCTGCGGGAACTGACTCAACAGGCAAAGCCGCCGTAGCCGCACTGACCTTCGCGACCCCGTCCAACAGCAACCAGCAGACGGTCGTCACGTTCGGGATCCGGCATTTGTTCTGACGCTCTGCCGTACTCGCAGAAGCCCACGCGCGCGGTGTCCGAAATCACGTGAAGCGAGGGTATCAGGGCCCTCGACCTGCGCGATCGTCAGCCATGTGAGATGACCCTGCAGAGACCACCGTCGCCGGCCCGATCAACCGTCCTCAGTTTCTTGACAGCGCAGGTTTAGCCACCTAGAATGTTTCTAACAAAGAAACATGATTCTTTAGAAAAGAACAAAGACGAACGGTTTTCGTCTAACCATCCTTCGTAGAATTTTGAATGGAGACAAGCACCATGAATACTGAGGCTCTGCTGCATAATTGGAATGACCTGCCGCGCGAAGTCGTGCGCAAAGGCGTTGAGCGCGTGGGTTTCCGCGGCGACAACGCCATGTGTGTGATGAACTGGCTAACGCCCGGCATGACCGTGTTTCCGCATAGTCATACGTTCGAACAACTCGTGATCATCGTGCAGGGGCGGGTGCGGTTTCATCTGGGAGACGAGGTCGTTGAAGGTGGCCCGGGCAGCATGATCCGGATTCCGCCGCATGTTGTTCACTACGCGGAACCAGTGGGCGATGAAGTGGTCCTCAATCTCGATGTTTTCGCGCCGCTGCGCGAGGATTACAAGCATCTGGTCGAGTATCAGGCGGCGGAATTCGAGCAGCCGGCCACCAACGCGAACGCCTGATCATGAGCGGCGATTTTGCAACCCGCGTCCGCGCCCGCCAGCCTGTGTACGGTACGTTCATCAAGACTCCGCAAGCCCATCACGCCGAAATCGCCGGCCTTGCCGGACTTGATTTTGTTGTCTTCGACACAGAGCACGCGCCATTCTCCGCCGCGCAACTCGATCACTGCGTGCTGGGTGCGAAAGCAGCGGGCGTGGCCTCGGTAGTGCGTCTGTCGGACTCGCGTGCGCATACTGTCCTGCAGACGCTCGATCTGGGCGCGAGCGGCGTGCTGGTACCCCATGTGACCTCGGCGGCACAGGCGCGTGAAGTAGTTGCAAGCGCGCGGTATCGGAACGGTACGCGAGGCTTCAGCAATTCACCGCGTGCGGGCGCTTACGGCGGCAGCACAATGCTCGAGCACATGGATCGTAGCGACCGGGAAGCGGCCGTGTTGTGCCAGATCGAAGACCGTGAAGCCGTCGATGCGATCGATGAAATCGCTCGGGTGGAAGGTGTCGACTGCCTGTTCATCGGGCGCGCGGATCTGGCCGTGTCTTATCGCGTATTCGATCTTGAACACCGTGAAGTGGAGCTGGCGGTTGAACGGATTGCGTCCGCCGGACGCGCCGCCGGCGTGCCGGTAGGCATGTTCGTTGGCGACGAAAACGCGGTGGCGCGTTTTGCCGCGCTCGGCATCACCCTGTTTGTGATCGGCTCCGATCAAGCCATCCTGCGCGCCGGCTTTACGCGTCTCACCCGTTCGTTCGCTGCCTTGCGCTCCAATACCAATTGAAACATCGACGCGCTTCCTGGCGCGGCACTCAACCGATGGTGACCCACATGTCCACTGCAACTGATATCAATACCGATCACGATTCCGCCTACATCGACAGCTTGCTGCGTGGTGCAATCGATCTCCACTGCCACAGCGGCCCGTCCGTCATGGCGCGCTACTGCGATCACCTTGAAGCGATGCGCGAAGCGTCCGCCGCCGGTCTGCAAGCGGTCCTGTTAAAGGATCATTACTATTCCGCGACACCCGTCACGGCGTTGCTCAACAAACACTTCGCCGACCTCGGCGTACTGATGCTCTCCGGCGTGCCGTTGAACAACTCGGTTGGCGGCATCAATATTCACGCGGTCGAACATGGCATCAAGCTGGGCGCACGCCTTGTATGGATGCCGACGTTTTCATCGGCGAACCACATCAATCATCATAAGCACGACGAACACTTCGACAAGAAATTCCCGCAGACCACGCAGAAGATGCTCGCGCCGATTCCGCTGTCGGTACTCGATGACGACGGCAAGCTCAAGGAAGAGGTGAAGGCAATCCTCGACTTGATTGCCGATGCAGATATTGTGTTGTCGGCCGGACATCTGCATATCTCCGAGATCTGGCCGTTGTTCGAGGAAGCGCGCAAGCGCGGCGTCAAGCGTCTGCTCGTCAATCACCCGACCTATGTGGTGGACGCCACGCTCGACGACATGCGCCAGCTTGCAAGCGAAGGTGTCTTCATGGAGCACTCCATGTGCATGTGGGTACCCGGTTCGAAGTTCCGTTTCTACGATCCGGAGTTCCTGAGCGCGGTGATCGAAGCGGGCACTGTCGATTTAACCATTCTCGGTTCGGATCTGGGGCAGAAGGGCAATCCGACGATTGTCGATGGCTTTCGCAGCGTGATCCGGACGGCGCTCGATATTGGGTATAGTGAAACCGACATCCGCAAGATGACCGCGACGAATGCGGCGCGGTTGATGGGAATCGACACAGGAATCGACACACACGCGCACCGTTGAGGTGCCGTGGCGAACATCGGTACAGGAGATGAAGTTGGCTAAAAGTGCACCCGAGGTTGTGAAAGCCATGAAGGCAGTGGAGTCCCTCAAGTCGGAAGACGCGCTCGTTGAAGCAAGCGAGCCTATTGCGATCGACAAAAGCGGCCCGGCGCTACTCGAATCGGTGGCAATCGTGTTCAGGTTGCTCGACGAGCTGTCGGCTGCACGCAGGCCGCTGGGTGTCACCGAGTTGGCGGATATTGTCGACGAACCCAAGCCGCGCGTGTATCGGCACCTGGCTTCAATGCGGCAGATGGGCGCAGTCGAGCAGGACCCGACAACGGAGAAGTACCGGCTCGGCGCAAAGCTGGTCATCTACGGAACGGCAGCCAGCCAGCAGTTCGACCTGCGTGCGATTGCTGACCCGTACCTGACCCGCTTGCGCGATTCGCTCGGACAAAGCGCAGTGCTCTCTGTAGCAACGCACGATTCGGCGCTGGTGGTGGCGGCTGTCGATTCGAACAAGGGCGTGTGCATTACGGTGAAGCCGGGTAACCGCGTACCGGCTCATTGTTCGACGCAAGGGCGCATTGTGCTGGCGTTCCTTCCCACCGCTGATCAGCAGCGAATCTTGCGGCGTAAATTGCAGAGTTTCACCGCCCGGTCGATCACGGACCCCGTCGCGCTTGCCAGCCGCCTCGCGCTCGTGCGCAAGCGTTTGTATGAAGATGCGGACGGTGAGGTGATCGATGGAATCAATGTGCTGGCCGCACCGATATTTCGTGAAAACGGGGTACTGGTAGGCTCTATCGGCATTATTGGGCCGAGCAGTGAAGTGCCTTCGCCACCGCCCGCGGAGATGCTGTATCAGGTGCAGCTCGCCGCAGCGGAATTGAGCGCGCGATTCAATTGCGATATATACGAACGCGCCGGCTTGCCCGCCGACGGCCATGAACAACAGCACGCAGGACAGAAGCGATGACCCGGCTCAACACTCGGCTTACAACCCGCGTGGGATCGATCACGCTGAAGAACCCGGTTATATGCGGGTCCGGCGAACATACGATGACGCCCGAGGGTATTCGCGCGGCACTTGCTGCTGGCGCGGCGGCGGTGGTAGCAAAGTCGACGAACGAATCGGCGGCAGCGAAGGCACAGCTCGACAAGACTGACTACGCACTCTTCGACAGCCAATGGAACCGCCTGCCGTGGGATTTCAAACCGCCCGTCGATGCCACGTTGTTTTGTCGCTCAGGTCTCGTGCAAGCCGAGTTCGGTGTGTGGCTGGAAGACATCGCGCAACTCGACGCAGAAGCCGTACAGCAGGACGCGTATGTCATTCCAAGCCTGATCCTCGCCGACCTCGACCGCTGTGTCGAGCATGCAAGGTTGATCGAAGCGCGCGGCCTGCGGGTGCTTGAAGTGAACATCGGCGCACCGCATGGCGAAGAAGCCGCGAAGGGCGCGATCGTGCTGGAACGCGATGTGGACAGGATCGAGACCATTGTCAGCCGGATTCGCGCGGCGGTCCGCCTGCCGTTGTGGATCAAGCTGACGGGCCAGAGCGAGAACGTGGTTGCCCTTGCCGATGCCGCGCGACGCGGCGGGGCAGATGCGGTCGTCATGATGGGCCGCTTCATGGGCTTCCTGCCGGACCTTGAAACGGGTGCGCCCGTGCTGGGCACATCGGCGGCCATTGGCGGCGGCTGGGCGCTGCCGCTTACCGCGCGCTGGCTCATGATGACGCGTAAGAAGCTGGGTCCATCCGTGCCGCTGATCGCCACGAATGGCGCGCGTAACGGTCTGGACGTCGCGCGTTTCCTGCTCTCGGGTGCGGCGGCTACCGAGATGACGTCGGCTATTTTCACCGGCGGATATCAGGTGATCGCTGCCGCCGTCGCCGAACTCGAAGCATATGTACGGCAACGCGGCAAGACGGTCAGCGAGTTGCTGGGTGAAGCAGCTGACCGCGTTGAAACGTATCAGGATCAACAGGACAGGCCGCAATACTGGCGAGAGTTTGCTCCCTTCGCAGCGCCCGTGGATTGACACGCGGGGCGCGAGACGCCCCCGATATCAGTTGTTTGAAAACCCCCTGCTTGGCGTGGTGACCTTCGGGCGATCGCCAGGACTAGACGCGTCCCGCAGTGACACTATGAGCCGGAATGACCGGCCACTTAACGTACCGGGCGGCACTGAGCGCCAAGGCATTGGCGCTTGAACCTGCCGGGCGTATCGAGTATCAGGAGACAACATGAAATTCCTCGCCGCCTCGTCCTTCGACAACCCCGCGGACGCGCGACTCTATAACCGCGTGGCCGCACGCTTGCTGCCATTTTTGCTGGTGCTGTACATCGTCTCGTTCCTCGACAAGGTGAACGTCGGCTTCGCGAAGGCCGGAATGTCGGCCGACCTCGGTCTTAGCGATACGGCGTTCGGGCTTGGCGCGGGGATCTTTTTCATCGGCTATTGCTTGTGCGAGATCCCCAGCAATCTTGCGTTGCAGCGCTTCGGCGCACGTCTGTGGATAGCGCGCATCATGCTTGTGTGGGGGCTGATATCGGCGGGCATGATGTTTGTGTCGACCGAGCGCCAGTTCCTCGTCATGCGGTTCGTGCTGGGTGTCGCCGAAGCGGGGTTTTACCCGGGCATTGTGTTCTACCTGACGTTCTGGTTCCCCGCGCGTTTGCGCTCGCAAGTGTGCGCGATCTTTTTCCTGGGCATTGCGTTGTCCGGAGTGGTCGGCGGTCCGTTGTCGGGTGCGATCCTCACAGTGTTCGATGGCACGCTCGGCATGCGCGGCTGGCGCTGGCTGTTCCTGATCGAAGGTCTGCCCGCCGTGCTGCTCGGCGTCGCAACGTGGATGTATCTCGACGATGGACCTGCGAAGGCGCGCTGGCTTAGCGCCGCCGATCGGCAGCGCATCACCGCTACGCTTGCGCGCGAAGCGGCGGAGCAGCCAGCCGGTGCGCATGGCACGTCGCATCGCTTTACCGACGCGTTCCGCAACCGCAATGTCTGGCTGATGACCGCCGTCAACTTCGCACTGCTCGGCAATACCTACGGCGTGTCGTTCTGGCTGCCGCAGATTGCGCGCGGACTGGGCGTGCGCACGCCGATGGCCAACGGTCTCGTCACCATGCTGCCGTTCCTGGTCGCGACTGTGGCCATGCTGGCCATTAGCCGGCATTCCGACCGTCAAGGCGAACGGCGCCGCCATCTGATTGCAAGTTCGCTTGCTTCCGCGCTCGGTCTTGCGCTCGCGGCCGTTTCAGCCGGCATGCCCGTGCTATCGCTAACTGGCCTTGCGCTGGCACTCTCGGGCGCGCTGGGCGGCCTCGCGGTGCTATGGGCCATACCGGGCACTCTGCTCACCGGCGTGGCCGCGGGCGCCGCCATCGCGCTGATGGCGACTATCGGTAATCTCAGCGGCTACGTGAGCCCCGTGCTTATCGGTTGGATCAGCCAGCACACCGGGCACGTTGAAAACGGCTTGCTCGCGCTCTCCGCCATCACGTGTGTGCTGTCGCTATGTGCGTGGGCGCTCGCGCCAGTCGTGGTCGTGCCGGATGAAACCGGTACCGCGTTACTCTCTTCCAAATCCTGATTGCCGGAACCCTACATGAATACTCACGTAACGGGACATTCGGATGTCGTCACGAATATAGTCTCGAACGCACTCGTCAAGCTCAAGCAGGACCTGCTTTGCGCGTATCACATCCTCGACCACGATGGCCAGGCATCGGGCATAGCGGGTCATCTCAGCACCCGCGGAGCGGGTGGCGATACCTTCTGGAGTCATCGCTGGGGACATACGTTCGGCGAGATGGCCGCACGCGACCTGCACGAAGCCGACTTCGAACTGAACGTGCTGCAAGGCGATGGCCGCATCAATCCGACCATGCACATTCACACGCGCATCTATCTAGCACGGCCGGACGTGAAATGTATTGTGCACACGCATGGCGAAAACGTTCTTGCGCTGTCCGCCGCGGGTCAGCGGATTGTGCCGTGCACCCAACCGGCCGCTTTGTTCTACGACGACTGCGCATACTTCGACGAATACGAAGGGTTTGTGCTCGGCAAGGGAGAGGGGGAATCGATTGCTGAAGCGCTGGGTCAAAAAAGCGCAGTGATCCTGGCGCATCATGGCCAGCTTGTAGTTGGAAGGACGATTGGCGAAGCGGTGTTTCGGGCCGTGCGACTGGAATTTGTCGCACGCGTGCAGCGCCTCGCAATGATGCTGGGCCCGCTGCGCGAAATGCCCGTCGACGCGACCTTGCAGGCCAAGGGATTTTTCACGGGCACCAACAATATCCAGTTGCAGTGGGAAGCCTTGCGACGCGAAATTTTGCGCCTGCGCCCGCGCATTCTCGATGGGGTGGAGGCATGAACGCAGCGGATCGTCTTGAACGTCCGCGCGTGCTGGTGTCGATTGATATGCTGCCGGTGCTCGTCGAGCGTCTTGCGCCGCACGCCGATCTCGATCTCAACCCCGCGGCGGCGCGACTCGCGCCTGATGTCTTGCGCGATCGCATGCGCGACAAAGCAGGCGCGGTGATCTGCGGTTCGGACCGGATCGATGAAGCCTTGCTGGCAGCGTGCCCCGATCTGCGCGCGATCTCCTCACTGGCTGCGGGCGTCAACAATATCGATCTCGAGGCGTGCGCGCGACGCGGCATCATCGTGACGAATGTGCCTGACGTGCACGCGGAAACCGTTGCGGATCTGGCGTGGGCGCTGATGATGAACGCCGCGCGGCGGGTCGTCGAAGCCGATGCATGGCTGCGTCGCGAATCATGGCAAGGATGGGAGTTCGGCCAGTTCCTCGGCAGCGACGTGTTCGGCAAGAAGCTGGGTCTGATCGGCTTCGGCGCGATAGGTCAGGCACTTGCGCGGCGGGCAGCGGGGTTCGGCATGAAGACGCAGTACTTCGCTCGCAACCGGCTCCATGCTGCTGACGAAACACGTCTGCAGGCACAGCTTGTTTCCCTCGATGCCATCATGCAGGAATCCGATCACGTGATTCTCACCGTGCCGTATTCGCGCGAGACACATCATTTGATCGGCGCTCGTGAGCTTGCATTGATGAAGTCGTCCGCGACTTTGGTCAACGTGGCGCGCGGCGGCGTGATCGATGATGCCGCGCTGATCGAGGCCTTGGAAAGCGGGAAACCTGGTGCCGCCGCGCTCGACGTATTCGAGAACGAACCCCGTTTCGACCCGCGCCTGCGCACACTTTCTAACGTGGTAATTACGCCGCATATTGGAAGTGCATCGATGGAAACGCGTCAGGCCATGGCCGCGCGGGCTGCGGACAACCTGATAGAAAGCCTGGCCACCGTGCATTCAAGGACAGTGTCATGAGCGCTAACAACAGCCGCGCCGCATTCAAGCATATGGCCGACGGTACCGCGCAAGACTGGACCATCATTGGCGGTGAACTCGTTGCATACCGAACGTCGCTTGCCGACCGGATCCTCACGCACCTGAAGTTGCTAGATGGCGACTTCGGCGGATTTCCGGTCGACCGGCTGACGCATTCCTTGCAGTGCGCGACGCTTGCTGAAGCAGACGGTCGTGATGACGAATACGTGCTGTGCGCGTTATTGCACGATATAGGCGATACCCTTGGCAGCTACGATCACGCGAACGTGGCGGCCGCAATCCTGAGGCCGTTTGTGAGCGAAGAGAACCACTGGATGGTGCAGAAGCACAACCTGTTTCAGGGTTTCTACTTCTTCGAGTATCGCGGCGTGGACCCCAACCTGCGCGATCATTTCCGCGATCATCGCTGGTATGCGCGGACCATCGAGTTTTGCGAGAAGTACGATGGCGCCGCATTCGATCCGGCTTATCCAACGCAACCGCTCGCGCACTTCGAGCAGCGGCTGAGGAACATGTTCGCGAAGCTGCTGCATTCGCCTTACGGCCTGGCGCTGACCTGAGACGTCCTTACGACGCGTGCGTACGCCTAGCGCGTCGGCGCGTTGGCGTTGCCGGCCCGATTGGCATTCAACTGTCCGGCGAGCCCATACAGCACGCTAAGAAACGGCACCGGAATTCCAGCCTTCGCCGCCAGCTCGTGAGGCGCGCCCAAAATAGCTTCAATCTCCAACTGACGGCCCGCTTCCACGTCCTGGAGCATCGACGTCTTGAACGCCCCGAGCTTGCGGGTTTGGGCGTTGCGCGCCTCGGCAGTCATGTTCAGTTCGATCCCGATCTCTTCGCCAATACGCCGTGCCTCTTCCATGATCGAGACGACAAGCTGCGCCGTCAACGGGTCGTCGAGAATCACGTCGGCGGTCGAACGGGTGAGGGCGCTGATAGGGTTCATGGTCATGTTGCCCCACAGCTTGGCCCAGATATCGCTACGAATCTGGTTCGATGTGGATACGTCGAATTGAGCGAGCCGCAGCAGTTCAATGGCATGGGCCGCTTGATCCGTGACGCCTGTCGCGGCGGGTCCAACAATAAGCTGGTTGCCATTGCCCTTTTTAATCACGCCAGGCGCGGCTATTGATGAGGAAAGGTGCACGACGCAGCCGGAGACTTGTGACGGCGGCAGCGCAGACGACACGACACCTGCCGGATCAACCGATTCGAGCCGTTGTCCTTCAAGCCGGCCACCAAACGCGTTGAGGAACCACCAGGGCACCCCGTTCATGGCCGAGACAATATGGGTGCGGTCGTTCACCAGTGGTGCCAGTGATTGGGCTGCCTGTATCAGCGCGGGTCCCTTCAGGCAGATGAACAGCAAGTCCTGCGCGCCGAGCGTGCGGGGCTGGTCGGTCGCGTTGACATTGACTACATACTGGTCGTCGCCCTCCGCAACGGTCAGGCCGTTGCGTTGTATGGCGTCAAGATGCGGCCCGCGCGCCAGGAGGTTCACTGCAACGCCGGCACGCGCCAGCCGGGCAGCCACGATACCGCCGATGGCGCCTCCACCAACCACGGTGATTTTGATGGCTTGTTGATTCAAATTTATCCCCTGTACGAAGCATCGATGTGATCGACGCGTCGAATAAGTGCGGTAAGGATGTATGAGTATGCATGACGCAATGTGCGTCTGCCGGATTCTGGTGTCATTGACGAAGCAAAGCGTTAGCCTCGTCCGCGTGATCTCGAACGATCTCGACGCGCGGTACCGCAAGTTGGAGCGCACGGTGGGGCCGGAAGTGGTCAAACGTGTGTACAGCGCGATTGACGATTTTGCTGGCGGGTCTTGAATAAGCAGCTAGCTGTAGTTTTACGCACCTGGATTTATTTAGCCAACCATTGCGCTCGCCCTTTGAAAGCTTTCGTTGCGCTTGTCATTTCACCGTGCCGTATTGAGCGGCGAGGCGCCAAATGGAGCGAAGAATGGCGGGGTGTATGCTATTGCCGCAGAATCCGATCTCCCACGGCATTCCTGCCAAGGCAAATATTACGGGGCTTTCAAGCAACGTGGAGACAGATTAAATCGCTTAAGTTTGAAGTGAGAATTCTATTCGTGCCCCGATTAAATGTCCAATCACGGTGCGGACATTTTCCAGGAATATGCGCGCCTGCATGAACTTGATTTTCACCATTGTGGTTTGGCGTGAATGTAGTACCCGCAACACTCCCTTTCCACGCCGCTCTCCGTCATATCGGCGGACTGTCATCTGATATATC
>NZ_JAQGMM010000230.1 GCF_028292365.1 Caballeronia sp. | reverse complement strand
ACGTACAGAAAACACATGGAGAGCTTGCGAGAGCGTTTGTCCCGTTCCATGGGACAAACAAGCGCTCGGCTGGAAGCACTGGGCATCGAACCATGGATCGAACCGCGAGGCGGCATGTTTCTCTGGTGCAAGCTGCCCGAGGGACTGGATGCAACGGACGTTGCCCGCCGGGCGCTGGCCGAGAACGTGATCCTTGCGCCGGGCAATGCGTTTAGTGTCGCGCAATCCGCAAGCCAGTTCCTGCGCTTCAACGTCGCTCAGTCGACCGACCCGCGCGTTTTTACTGTGCTTAAGGCGGCGATGCATGGATGAAGTTCGACCGCTTTTTACGAATTAGCCGCATCAAACGCACGGCGTGAACGTCACCGGCAACACGTCACCCCTGCGCCATCTTCGCCAGCGCTTCGCTGATCAACACTCGCGTCAATTCGCCCGCCGGGAGTTCACGCCCAAGCCGCGCCGCCTGTCCCGACCACAGGCTCGTGAAATCGCCGTTCCCTGCCTGCTCGGCCTTGGCTTTGAGCGGTGCAAGCGCGGCGCCGGCATGCGGAAAAGCCGGCGCCACAGTGGATAGCGGACCCAGTTCACGGATCGCCCGATTGATGATGCCGCGCGCCGGCCGGCCCGTGAAGATGTTCGTCAACACAGTGGAATCATCCTGGGACTCGCGCAGCGCAATACGATGCACCTCAGGTACCTTCGCCTCCGGACAAAACAGATACGCGGTCCCCATTTGCACAGCCGACGCACCCAGTGCCAACGCAGCGACAATTCCTCGCGCGTCAGTGATGCCCCCGGCGGCAATCACGGGAACCGAGACGGCATCAACCACTTGCGGAACCAGCGCAAACGTGCCGACCTGTGCAGCATAGTCCTGCGTCAGAAAATTTCCACGATGCCCGCCCGCTTCAACGCCCATTGCAATCACGGCGTCACATCCGTGCGCTTCGAGCCAGCGTGCTTCCGCCACGGTCGTTGCCGACGCTATGATTTTCGCGCCCGTCGCCTTCACGCGATCGAACAAGTTTTTATCCGGCAGTCCGAAATGAAAGCTTACGACCTCGGGCTTGAACTCCTCCACGATCGCGCAGAAGTCATTGTCGAACGGGCGCCGGCCTGCCGCGGGCGGCGTTACTTCGGGATCGAGTCCATACTCGACGTAATACTCCGCCAGACGCGCGCGCCATGCCATGTTGCGCGCTGCATCGGCTTGCGGAGGAACATGACAGAAGAAATTGAGGTTGATCGGGCCACGCGTTTTCGACCGGATCAACGCAATGCCGTCGTGCGCTTGCTCCGCGGTGAGCAACGCGCAAGGCAGCGATCCCAGGCCGCCTGCTTCGCATACGGCTATGGCCAGTTCAGGCGTGCCGGGGCCTGCCATGGGTGCCAAAACAATAGGTGCCTTAATACCAAACAAGTCGAGAATCCGACGATCGCGCCACGTGCTCATGCTCTTTTCTCCTTGATGATATTCGCGGTGCCTGCGTGACTTGAAATCTGCGCGCGCCCAGGTTGCACTACGATTGCGAGCGTACGCCAACGCCCGCATTGCTCTTCGATAGCACCATCGGGTTCCCGCTTAAAGACAGCCTTTAACCCACGCCGCCAGCAGCGCAAAGCTTAGCAAGCTTTCAAGAAACGAGCGGCGCTTTGATGTGATAATTGCTATCACTTTTCCCGATATCGAGGGTCGACATGGACGCAGCCGATTTACGCATATTCGAGTCGGTCGCGCGAAACGGCAGCATGAATCGCGCAGCCCTGGAACTCCATACTGTTCAGTCGAATGTGACAGCGCGGATTCGCTTGCTGGAAGAGGAATTGGGCGCGCCGCTTTTCCACCGGCACCATCGAGGCGTGGAACTGACGGCTGCGGGCCGCAGGCTGCTGCCTTTCTCCAGACAGATGGCGCGGCTGCTTGACGACGCGCGCAGCGCCGTCAAGGATGATGGCGTCCCGCGTGGACCGCTGATCCTCGGTACGTTGGAGACCACTGCTGCGCTGCGCATGCCTGACGTACTTGCCTCGTTTGCGCTGGCTTATCCGCAAGTGGACATGGTGCTGCGGACCGGGACCACGGCAAGCCTGATCGAGGACGTCCTGCAGTATCGGCTCGACGGCGCATTTGTCGCGGGCCCGCTGCATCACGACGAGCTGTCCACCGAGGTTATGTTTCACGAGGAAATGGTGCTCGTGACAGCGCGTCATATTCGCTCTATCGCTGAGCTTGCGCAGTCGGGCGACGTAAAGACAATCGTGTTTCGAATCGGATGTTCGTACAGGACACGGCTGGATATCGTGCTGGCGCGGCACGGCTTGAGAGTCAGCACACCGCTGGAATTCGGCTCGCTCGACGCCATGCTGGGTTGCGTGGCGGCAGGCGTGGGCGTGACGCTGCTGCCGAAAGGCGTGGTCGCAACAGCGTGGCGCGAAGGCCGCGTGGCAGTGCATGATGTCACGCCCGAAGATGCTCGCGTCGACACCTTGTTCGTGCGCCGCCGCGACGTATATGCAACCACCGCGCTTAACGCTTTTCTCGAGGTTGCGCGTCCGGTTGCAGCCCCCACGCCCCCGCTCGTTGTTGCTTGAACAACCCGCTTGAGCGACCCGCTTGAACGATGGGGGCGTTCCCTTAAGCGGCCCCCTCAAACGTGATCGCGGAAGACCTCCTTCGCAGCGAACAGGCCGTTGAGTGCCGCCGGGAATCCCGCATACACCGCCATTTGC